>JAMORD010000217.1 GCA_027063755.1 bacterium
TAAATAGGAGGTGAGACTTATGCTTTTAACAGTGCTATTTATTATTGCAGCGGTTTGGTTTATTTTTGGTTATTATTGGTATGGTGGTTATCTTGCCAATGTGTTTGAGCTTGATGACAACAATGAAACACCGGCTCATTCAAAGTTTGATGGTGTAGACTATGTTCCCGCACATCCTATGGTTCTTCTTGGTCACCACTTTGCATCCATCGCTGGTGCTGGTCCTATTGTTGGTCCTATAGCTGCTGCTTCTACATGGGGATGGCTCCCTGCATTTTTATGGGTAACCATAGGTTCTGTATTCTTTGGTGGTGTTCATGATATGGGAGCCGTTGTGGCCTCTATGCGCCATGGTGGTTTGTCCATGGGTGAGGTTATTAAGGAGTGGGTAGGTCCACGTGCTAAGAAGCTATTCCTTATCTTTACATGGCTTGCCCTTGTTCTTGTTATTGCTGTGTTCCTTGAGCTTGCTGCCAAAACCCTCGCTGACAATGCCGCAGTTGCCTTTGCAGCTTCTATGTACATTTTGCTTGCTCTTATTTTCGGTTATATGGTTTATAAATGGAATGTTTCTCTTGGTGTTTCTACATTAATTATGGTGCCTTTGGTATTCTTGGCAGTTATTGTTGGAGTTTATGTGCCTGGTGTTGCCAATCTCTTTAAATTTAGCGTAACAACATGGAAATGGATTCTCTTGGTGTATATTTTCTTGGCTTCTATTTTGCCTGTTTGGGTTTTACTGCAGCCAAGAGATTATTTGTCCTCATGGCTTCTTTATGCTTCTGTATTGATAGGCGGTGTGGGTATGTTATTTGGTCCTAAATTTATGGCAGGTGTGACCAATACTCTCCCTGCATACAAGGGATTTGCCCCGGCAGATGGTAAATACCTGTGGCCGTTTCTGTTTATCACTATTGCCTGTGGTGCTATATCTGGTTTCCACTCCCTTGTCGGTTCTGGTACCACATCTAAGCAGATTGACAAAGAGAGCCATGCCCGTATGATAGGTTATGGTGGTATGCTTCTTGAGGGTATTGTTGCCACAATTGCTATTGGTACCGTTATTATGACCGGTGGTAAGGCAGGCAATCCATTGGCCATATTTGGTGCCGGTATTGGTAAATTTGCAACAATCTTCGGTATACCCCAAAGTGTGGGTACAGCTATTGGTCTCTTGGCCTTGAACTCATTTATTTTGACATCTCTTGATACAGCAACACGTCTTGCAAGATATCAGTTCCAGGAATTCTTTAACGGCAAGGTAGACAGATATACTGCTTCTATTATTGGTATTTTATTCGCTATGATTCTTGTATTCTCTAAAGCAACTGATGCTGCAGGCAATCCAATTCCTATGTGGAAGGTTATTTGGCCTGTATTTGGTTCTGCTAACCAGCTTGTTGCCGGTCTTGCCTTGCTTGGTCTTGGCGTGTGGGTTATTCGTGGTCTCAAGAAAAAGGCAGGATTTGCCATGTATCCTATGTACTTTATGATGATTACAACCATTACAGCACTTGGTTTTCTTGTTGTTGATAAATGGCAGACTTCTAAGGTTTTATCAATTACAGCGGCACTGCTTATAATCTTAGCATTGTGGCTTGCATACGAGGCGTATTTAGCGTTGCATGCTAAAAAAGCTGAATAAAATGTGAGTTAATTAGGGGGAGCTCAGCTCCCCCTTTGTTTGTTGGGGGGATAATAATGTTTGGGAAGAAGAAAGACAAGAAGAACAAAATCACAGTGAAGCTATATATGGAAAAGGCTCAGGTATATTCGGGATGTTTTGATATTGATTATGGTGAAACAGAGGACTTTAATACCTTTCATTTAAAAACAGAGACAGAGACCGTAAAAGAATATATGCCCAGACTCAGGGAGGAATTTGGTACAGAACACATAGATTATCAGAGCCTTGACCCACGCAATATTCTTTTTCTTCCCGATGTGTTTAAGTATAAGATAAAAGGCAAAGAGCCTTTATGGATTATTCAGCGTTCTAATGGTGAGGTATATAAGGTTTTTAGGGGAATGCCACCTTATGAAGAGTTAAGAGATACAATAAAGCGATTACTCATTGAGGAAGGTTTCTTTGTTGAGGATGGAGAGAAAGAGGACAAATAGAATATCTATTTTGTTGCTCTGCAGGCAATAATTTTTCATCTGACAACCTCTTTTTCAAGGCAAGTTTTTAGGAAGAAAAAATGCTTTGAGCTTTTTTCGCTTAGATTCTCCACACAGGAATGATTTTCATGTATTGATTGGTATGAAAGGGCATGCTGGTTATCTGCTCACCAGCATGCCCACAATGTTAGATGCACTAACATTGGCCTGAGATAAAAAGGCCAGTGCAGTATTTTGAAGTATATCATCCCGAGTTCTCATCATATATTCTTTAGCCATATCGGCATCTCTAATGCGGCTGAGTGAAGCTGATACATTGACTTTAGATATCATAATAGCTTCTTCTTTTGTCTGCAGTCGTGATATCATACTTCCTACATGGGTTATCCACTCAGAAGTTGCTGTGATCAAGGCATCAACCTTTTGTATGAGTTCGTTAACCGAAGCGTTGATGTTGTGTGTATCGTGAGCTCCATCTATACCAACCTTTTCTGCTATTCCCAGAGACTCGTATACCTCTTTAACATTAATTTCGGCAGAGGCATTGGTGTACCCTATACGAGAATCGTAAACCCTCTGGGTAATGGCGACAGATGGGTTTTCTACTTTACCCAATCTCACCGTTAGAATGTTTGCATTGTCTTTCCAGTTGCTCCATAGATTATCATCTTTGATATTTGCTGTGTCAAAGAGATATTTTCGTGTGAATGCTATATCATCACCTGGGCCGCTACCTGTATGGAAATGGAATGTTCTGCTGGCCGACGATGAGCTTTCTGGGGGAGGACTACTATCCAGTAGCCCCAAATCGTTCCATCGTGTCTCATGGGCTATTCTCACAATCTCATGCAGGAAAGAGCGAATTTCTGCGGCAATAGATAGTCCCTCTTCCAGTCCCATAGATTCATTGGCTGCTTGGGTCAGCTTGTCTCTAATTTCAAGAAGCACATCTTTGATTTTGGTAAGACCACCTTCGGCAACGGTTAGCATGTTTTTGGCATCCCATATGTTGTCAATAGCTACCCCGAGACCTCGCTTGCGTGCTTCCATATTAATAGAAATGCGTGCGTCTGCTGGATCTTCTGAAGCACTAACGAGTCTGAGACCAAAGGCTAATTTCTTCCCGCGTATAGCAAGATCGTTGTTGACAAGCTTTAGGTGATATAGTGCAGATAATGCTGCGGAACTACTTCGTATTCGTGTGATGTCAGATGCCACCCTACGCACCTCCTTTCTCCAGGTCTGCCACAATATTTATCGGAATAATGATAGAAAACTCCAATAAGTAAATGTAAAATGATAGAATATTCCCAGTTTCTACAGGCGTGGAGGTGGTTGATGTGCATCGTGTGGTGAGTGTTAGTATAGGATCCTCCAAAAGAAATCACAAGGCAAAGGCTACATTTTTAGGAACAGAATTTGAAATTGAACGTATTGGTACAGATGGAGATATAAGAAAAGCTGCCCAGATGATGAGAGAGCTTGATGGCAGGGTTGATGCCATTGGTGTAGGAGGAACCGACTTGTACCTATGGCTTGGGAAAAAGCGCTATACTATCCGCGATAGTAAGGTGTTTCTGCAGGCTGTAAAGAAGAGTTTTCTTACCGACGGTAGTGGTCTTAAACATACTTTGGAGAGAAAGGCTGTAGAGTCTCTTGCTAAAGAGGGGATTTTTAAGCCTTATTATAAGTATCTTGTTGTTAGTGCAGTGGATAGATGGGGGATGGCAGAATCCATTTACCGTATAGGTGGAGAGGTTATATATGGTGATGTTATATTCGCATTGGGAATCAATTTCCCTATAAAGACTTTGAGGTCATTATTTACTATAGGTTCTATCGCTCTGCCTCTTGCTGTTCAGCTACCATTTTCCATGCTTTATCCAATAGGAAAAAAGCAAGATGAGTATGGTAGTGGTGCAAATAATATGACGAAGAGATATTTTGAGTGGGCCGATGTTATTGCAGGGGATTTTCTCTATATAAAGAAATATATGCCTGAGCGTTTAGATGGTAAAATAATTTTCACCAACACGACAACACCTGAAGATGTACATGAGGTTGCAAGAAGAGGAGCAAAAATGCTTATTACCACAACACCGGTGCTTGAAGGTCGCTCTTTCGGTACCAATGTAATGGAAGGTGTATTTGCAACACTGCTTGGTTATAAACCTGAAGGACCAGATTTTTCGGCATATGAAGAACTGATAGACAAGATGGGTATAAAACCCACGGTAAGAATACTAAGTGAGTAGGTGATGAGTATGCATGGGAAATTTGTCTTTCTACTTCATCCCCTTGATATGGGGCATGTTTATAGAGAAAAACCGTGGGCAAAGTGGTTACCTAAATCTATAGTTCAATTTTACATGGTAAAGAAAAAACCATTTATAGCGTCTCATATTACGGGAATTAAGTCTAAGACCGGTGATACAGCTGAAGGTTGGTTTATAATTATTCCTATGACGCCAGACCTCATGTTGAAATATGAAGATGTGGCTACCCAGCGTATTATAGAAGCCGGCCATATTGGTGAAGAACTTGGGGCTACTATTATGGGACTGGGTGCTTTTACTGCTATTGTCGGTGGAGCTGGGCTTAAGGCTGCGGAGGCTCTTGATGGTATAGGGGTGACCACGGGCAACTCCTACACGGCTTATACAGCCCATGAGGCTCTTCTTATGGGGGCAAGGGAAATAGGTCTTAATCCAGAGGATCCTGCTCTTACACTGGCTGTTGTAGGAGGAACAGGTTCTATAGGTAGAATTGTTGCCAAGCTGCTTGCACCAAAGGTGAATGGAAAGATAGTTATTGTTGGTAGAAATAAAGAAAAGGCAGAAAAGGTAGCATCAGAGCTTAGACCAATAACAAATGCAGAGGTCTTGTCATCTGACGATGTAAGGGGTATAATGCGACAAGCAGATATGGCTGTGACTGTATCATCAGCTGTAGATGCTATAATAGGGCCTGATGATGTGAAAAGCGGTGCAGTTATAGTAGATGTGTCCCGTCCGAGAGATGTGGCAGAGGCTGTGAAAAATAGGGACGATGTTCTTGTTATTGATGGTGGGGTTGTAAAGATACCGGGAGATGTGAAATTTAACTTTGATTTTGGCTTTCCACCCGGTACAGCCTTTGCATGTATGGCGGAGACAATGATGCTGGCACTAGAGGGATGGTCAGGCGACTTCTCTCTGACAAAGGAGCTGAAAGAAGAGCAAGTGCTTCAGACAGGCCGGTGGGCAAAGAAGCATGGTTTTGAACTTATATGGATGCGTTCCTTTGATTTGCCGGTAAGTGAGGAAAAGATAAAACATATGAGAGAAATTATCTCAAGGAGGGTGAACAGCTATGGTTAACGACAAGGTTCTTCTGACCGAGGAAGGTTACAAAAAGCTGGTGGAGGAACTGAAATATCTCAAAGAGGTCAAGAAAAAGGAAGTTGCAGAGCGTATTGCAGAGGCGAGAAGCATGGGAGACCTTAGTGAAAATTCCGAATATCATGCGGCTAAAGAGGAAATGGCGCATATAGAGGATCGTATTCGTACTCTTGAGAATTTGCTTGACAATGCAGAAATTATAGACACAAGTAACATTGATCTTGACAAGGTTGTTGTTGGTGTTACAGTTACATTAAAGGACCTTAACAGGGGTAAGGTAAAAAAATATACTCTTGTTGGTAATCATGAAGAGGTGGATATCTATTCTGGAAAAATTTCTACAGACAGTTCACTTGGGAAAGCACTACTTGGGAAGTCTGTAGGTGATATTGTTGAATTTGTGTCTCCCTCTGGTAAGTTGATGAGATATGAAATTATGGAAATATCTTTAGAGTAGAGGGTGAGAGATGTGAAGGAAAGAGATGTTAGGTATGAAAAGCTTGAACGGCTTGAGAAAGACAGAGACATAGATGTCTTTGGACATAGGCTTGATAAGGTTGTTCCTATTGCTGAGATAAGAAAACTTGAAGATGGTACAGAGGTTGAAGCTGTAGGTAGACTTCACGCCAAGCGTGCACATGGAAAGCTGACATTTGGTGATATTAGAGATTGGTCTGGTCGTATTCAAATAGCACTTGAGAAACCTGTGCTTGGTAGTGAAGCTTATAACCTATTTAGGAAATATGCCGATATTGGCGATACTATATGGGTAAAAGGTGAGCTGTTTCATACCCAGAGGGGAGAGCTAACCATTGCTGTGAAAGAGTGGAAGTGGATGACAAAGAGTCTTCGTCCACTGCCAGAGAAGTGGCACGGTCTTAGAGATGTTGAGCTTCGCAGTCGTCATAGGTATCTTGACCTCATTATGAATCCTGATTCTATGAAGACCTTTATGCTACGTTCTCAGATTATCACCGCTATTCGTAAATTCCTTTATGATAGGGGGTTTATTGAGGTTGAAACACCTGTGCTTCAGCCTATTTATGGTGGAGCATCGGCAAGACCATTTATTACCCATCATAATGCCCTTGACATTGATCTGTATCTGAGGATTGCTCCGGAGCTATACCTCAAGAGACTTATTGTTGGAGGTTTTCCCAAGGTATTTGAGATGGGTAAAAACTTCCGCAATGAGGGTATAGACTCCATGCACAATCCAGAATTTTCTATGATGGAGCTTTATCAAGCTTATGCCGATTATACAGATATTATGAACCTTGTTGAAGACTTGTTTGTGTATCTGGTTGAGACTCTGGAGATTCCACAGCCTATAAAGTGGCTTGGTAAAGAAGTATATGTGAAAAAACCATTCCCACGCATACCATATAAGGAGGCTTTTGCACACTTTACCGATGGCAAGATCACATGGGATATGATTGATACAGAGGAGAAGGCAAAGAAAGTCTTTGAAGACCTTGGTCTTGAAATGAAAAAGCCACCTGTCTGGATTAACTATGTCCAAGAGATATTTGATTCTATTGTTCAACCCAAGATTGTTAATCCAACATTTATCATAGATTATCCCCTGGAGATAAGTCCCCTTGCCAAGAAGAAAAAAGATGATCCCAACTTTGTTGAGCGTTTTGAACTATTTGTTGCCGGTGTAGAGCTTGCAAATGCCTTTTCAGAACTTCAAGATCCCAGAGATCAGCTTGAGAGATTTAAGAAACAGGTAGAGGCAAGAAGACAGGGTGATGATGAGGCAATGGCAGAGATTGATGAAGACTATATTATTGCACTTGAGTATGGTTTACCGCCAACAGGAGGTTTAGGTGTAGGTATTGATAGACTTGTCATGTTCCTAACAGGCAAGGATTCCATAAGAGATGTCATTCTCTTCCCACTGCTAAGGCCTAAGAAGATATCTGATGCCGATTTGGGGGAATCAGAGGAAGAGTAGATATGAAAGAAAATATGCCTATGAATGGGGGGCTTTGGAGCTCCCCATTTTTTTATTTATATCTGCAATTTGGTATTATTAATTTGTAGCCCCGAGTTCTGTGTAGGAGGTGGTTTCATTGAAAGATGGCAAAAAGGTTGTTATTACCTATGGAACATTTGACCTTTTCCATATTGGGCATCTGAGACTTCTTCAAAGGGCCAAGCAATATGGTGATTTTCTTATAGTAGCCGTATCTACAGATGAGTTCAATGCCATCAAAGGTAAGCATGCCATTATTCCATTTGAACATCGTGCGGAGATTGTGAAAAATATCAAAGGCGTTGATATGGTCATTCCCGAGACATCATGGGATCAGAAAGTAGAAGATGTAAAGAAGTATGGGGTAGATGTGCTTGTCATGGGCGAGGATTGGAAAGGTAAGTTTGACTATCTCAAAGAATATGGTGTGGAGGTTGTGTATCTGCCTCGTACAAAAGGCATATCTACAACTAAGATTAAGAAAGTACTCGGTGCTGCCTCGGCTATACCTCTGAAAAAACTTGATGAAGCCTTGGCTGTGCTTTCTAAGATAGACTTTGAGACTCTGAAGAAAGCATTTGATATTTTGGCTGAGTTGAAGAAAGAATTTGGAGAGTGATGCCTATGTCTTATAAGGTATCACTGATATATCACAATGTCAGTGGTTCCAATACGGTGGCATTGTATAAGCAGATACCTTTGGAGTTTCGTGATATTTTTGATGTTTTTATACGCTTTTTCCCCCTAAAATACGGTTGGGGGCATAGGAGGTGGGATTTTTGGCTGCTTAAGGAAGGTCCTGAGGATATATTCCGCATATATGAGTCTGATTTTCTGCTTGGTACTCACGGTACATGGCGTGCCAGAGATGGACAGGTTTCTATAGAGATGTGGCATGGCTTTCCCTTAAAAGGGATGGTTGCTATGGATTATGGTGAAAAAAAGGAAGATAGAAATCTTCTTCTATCGCGGTGGGCAGACGAGGTTGATATAATGCTTTCTTATTCCCGTACATATTCCTCTTTGATGGCTGCCTGTATGCATAAAGAAGCCGAAAGCTTTATTATTACCGGTATGCCTCGCAATGATTTTCTGTTTGATGGAAATGCTTTCGCTAAACTTCAACTTGTATTCCCAGATATGCCTGTGGAAAAGCCAATAATATTTTACATGCCGACATTCCGCTTAGGTAGGGAAGACAAAGTGGAGGGTGATGTTGACAGGGGACTGGATTTTGATAGGCTTGAAGATTTTCTTGATAGAAATGACCTGATACTCGTTGTCAAGTTTCATCCGTTTGAGGAGGAAATCGTTTCTAAGATGTACGACTTCTCATCTTATGAGCATATATTTGTTCTGAGAGATGAACAGCTTGTGGGAAGTAATATGGATTTTTACGAGATTTTGGGAGCTGCTTCATTGCTTATTACCGACTATTCTTCTGTCTATTTTGATTACCTTCTTCTTGATAGGCCTATTGTTTTTTACCCTCCTGATATCAATATTTATATAAGGCGTAGAGGATTTTTACTTGAACCTTATGATATATGGGCACCTGGTCCTAAGGCTTATACCCAAGATGAGCTTGAAAGTACTATTGTAAGAATTCTTGAAAACCCCAGTTGGTATAAGAGAGAAAGACAGTTTATCAGAGATATTGTTCATCACTATCAAGATGATAAATCGTCATATAGAGTGTGGAAGTTGCTTGAGATTATTGGTAAAAAAGGATTTCAGTATATCAAAGAGAGGTCTACACGGCGTGCCTCAGTAATATTTGATGATGAAGGTAATCTTCTGATATAATCCCTCTTGAGCGGTGCACCTGTAGCTCAACAGGTTAGAGCGCAGGCCTCCGGAGCCTGAGGTTGGGGGTTCGACTCCCCCCAGGTGCACCAAATGTTAAATCTTCTTAGAGTGAATATGCAATAGTTTTTGCATAAAGTGATGCATATCCCCTGTTTATTGTGAGCCTATACTCCTCTTGAGTTTTATATTAAATAGGGGAAGATATGAAATCCCCCAAAATCCCTTAGGGAGGTGTGCGGGTTATGAAGAAACTCACTGTGATGGTGTTGGTGCTTTCTTTGGTGATGTCAGCTCTTGTGTTTGTATCAGCACCATCTAACACTTACGCAGCAGACAAAAAGATGATTGAACTGTTTATTGGTAAGAAAGATGTTCTTATTAATGGACAGTCTGGTACCCAGATGGATGTGGCACCAGTTATTACCAATAACAGGACATTTGTCCCACTGAGATTTGTTTCTGAAGTACTCGGTGCCAAAGTTGAATGGAATGCTAAGGAACAAAAAGTAACTATTTCTATGCCTGGTAAGACTATAGAACTATGGCCTGTTACTGCGAAGAGCGAAGGAAAAGATACCATTCGCATCAATGGAAAAGATAAGAAGATGGATGTTAAACCATATGTAGATAAAAAGGCCGGTAGAACACTTGTTCCTGTAAGATTTGTATCTGAGGCTTTGGGTTTTGCCGTTAGGTGGGATGCTCAAGCCTACCGTGTTATCATTGCAAATTTTGATCTTTCAATAAAGGCTAACACAGAAGTGTCTGGAGAAATTGTTATATGGCATGGTTGGGGAACCGATTCTACGGAAGCTGAAATCCTTGATGAGATTATAGAGAGATTCCAAGAGATGTATCCATATGTTACGGTAGATCAGGTGTCTGTTCCATTTAATGATTTGAAAAACAAACTGACAATGGCTATTCCTCAGGGACAGGGACCTGATATATTTATTGGTCCCCATGACTGGGTTGGTGAATTGGCTGAGTACTATAAGGTTATTGAACCCATGGATAAATATATAGATCCCTTAAAACTTAGGGCTTATTTTGTTCCTGTTACTTTGCAGGCTAACGAATACAAGGGGCATCTGTGGGCACTTCCCGAGTCGTTTGAGTCTGTAGCACTTATTGTTAACAAAGACCTTGTTAATAAAGTGCCTACGACAAGAGATGAACTTCTAAATGCTAAATCTCTTGTGAAGAGTGGAGTTCAACCATTGATGTTCCCAATAGGATTTTATTTCTATGCTCCATTCCACTTTGGCTTTGGTGGTGGTATCTTTGCCTATAAGAATGGAAAATTAACTGTTGATCCTATTAAGAATGAAGGGGCTATTCAGGCTATGGAGTACCTGTTGCAGCTGAAAAGTAATGGTGTACTTCCGCAGGATCCACCAGATTACAGCATAATGATGGACAGTTTTAGCAAAGGTCAAACAGCAATGATTATTAATGGTCCTTGGGCGTGGGGAGATATCAAGAAAAAAGTGCCATCTGCTTCTATTGAGCTTATTCCAGGTGGGAAGCCATTTGTGGGTGTGAAGAATATTTACATGTCTTCTGAAAGCCAAAATAAAGAAGCCGCTCTTGAGTTTATGAAGTTCTTTACAGGACTTGTAACTGATGAAGATGGATACAATGCCCCTTATCGTCTTGCAAAGGAAGTTGGACATATTCCCGCTCTGGTTGACCTGTATATGAAGTCTGATATTAGAAACAATGAGGTCATTAAGGGATTCTCTGCACAGGCGGCCCTTGGTACACCAATGCCCAATATCCCTGAGATGGGTTCTGTATGGGGTGAGATGGACAGCGCTCTGCAGCTTGTGTATACGGGACAGCAGACACCCAAGCAGGCTCTTGAGGCTGCTTATGAGAAAATCATGTCTAATATCAATAAGTGATACATGAAGGGGGCTTATATGCCCCCTTTTTATGTTTGAGGGGGAGTAGCAATGGCGAAAAGAGATTATAAGACAGCCTACTTTTTCGTGTCTCCTGGAATGCTTCTTATATTTTTTCTCAGTTTTTTACCACTTGTTTTTTCACTGGTCATAGCGTTTACCAATCTTGAAAAGCAGGTTATAGGTGATTTTGTCAGAGAAGGGTTTAGTGCCATAAAATTTGTGGGCTTTGACAACTTTCGGTGGATTATAAAACATGACGGGGTTGTTCTTTTTAAAACTTTACAGTGGAATATAGTATGGACTTTTATCAATGTGTTCTTTCATGTATCGCTGGGTATAGCACTTGCCATTATGCTTAATAATAAGTGGATGTCTAAAGTGGAGAAAACCATATGGAGATTTATCCTTATTTTGCCGTGGGCTATACCTGCGTTTGTCACAATACTTGTATGGAGGGCCATGTTCTATGAAAATGGCTTTATCAATGCAGTGCTTACTCATATGGGTTTTCATTCTATTCCCTGGATGACAAGTCCATTTTGGGCTCGTATTGCTGTGCTTATTATTAACATATGGCTTGGTGTACCTTTTATGATGATTATTGCACTTGGTGCTTTGCAATCTATTCCTTCAGAGCTTTACGAGGCTGCTTCTGTTGATGGGGCTACTCCATGGCAGAAGACAAAGTATATTACTATTCCACTTGTGCTCAGAGTGATGATGCCATCTATCTTATTAGGTATCATATGGACATTTAACAAATTTGATGTCATATGGCTTTATAACAAAGGAGGTCCTGTTGTTAGCATAACTGTTGGGAATAATGTATACAGTTATGGCTCTACTAATTTGCTTATTACATACATGTACAACTATTTCTATAACCAACATGCGTGGAATGTTGCTGCTGCTTTGGGATATGTAGTTTTCTTTGTGCTATTGGCACTATCACTGATTAATATGAAACTCCAGCAGTGGGCCGAGGAGTGATAGTTATGGAGAAGATAACCTTTACCAAAAAACTCATTACACGATTAATTCTTCTTATCTTCGTGTTGGCTATATTGGTGCCTGTTTCTTGGGTAATACTTATGTCTTTTCAGCCGACCAATGATGTTGTTGTCCCATCGCTGAAAAATCTTACGCTGAAAAACTATGATGAGATTATATTTGGTAAGCCTTTAAAGAGACCACGGGAGATAAAAAAGACGGTTACCATAACCCTATCAGATGGAACGGTGACAACGACGAGAAAGGTTGTCAAGGTTATTACCCGTAAACCCAGTACATTTATGAGAGCTTTTTGGACATCTGTGAAGATTGCCACGCTAACGGTTGTTATTACGCTATTTGTCGCGTCAATGACAGCTTATGGCTTTTCGCGGTATGAATTTCCCGGTAAATTTCTCTTCTATTTTTACTATATGGTATCTCAAATGTTTCCTTCAATGGTTGGTATGATAGCTCTATATGTAGTGTTTGTAAAACTTGGTTTAACATCGGCAAAACCTTTTCTCGGTATGCCAAAGGTTCACTGGGCACTTGTTATAGCCTATACAGGTTTTAATTTGCCATTTGCCGTTTGGAATCTTAGGGCATTTATGGATGCCATTCCCAGAGAGCTTGATGAAGCTGCCATGGTAGATGGTGCTACTCCATGGACGATATATTGGAAGATCATAGTGCCTTTGTCATTACCGGGTCTTGCCGTTACAGGACTATTTGCCTTTATGGGAGCATGGCTTGAGTATGTAATGGCACTTATACTAATATCAAGCAACACACTGGCTACTTTACCACTATGGATGTATAACCTCCTATATGTGGGATCGTATGGAATGAATATTACAAAGTTTGCAGCTGCTTCTGTACTTGTTGCGGTCCCTGTGACCGTGGTATTTCTTGTGTTCCAGAAGTATTTACTTTCGGGTCTCTTGAAGGGATCCGTTAAAGGATAAAAGGAGGTGTACCCCTTTATGAAAAAGTTTATTGTATGGGTGGTATCTCTGACACTGATTTTTAGTGCATTGATTTTACCCCCGCTAACATTTGCTGCCTCTGATGCACTGGTTGTTGGTGACAAAGTATATCCAGTGTATCAAAGAGGTGTGTACTATTCTGCATGGGCAGAGGTAGAAGGTTCTGTGCATGTGAAAATATCTGCCGGTGGTGTTTCTGAAGAAAAAGACATTACAGCAGATGGGAAGAAGCTTCTTGTTGTTTATCGCAAGGTAGATGATGAAATGTGGCAGTATCAGATTTTGCCTGCCGGTCCTGATAAGAATATTCCAAGAGATACAACATTTATTGTCAAAAGGAAACCTGCTGGTGCAATTGTTCCTGGTACAAAGGTGACATTCTATGTATACACAACAAGACGAGAGATTGTCACACTGCAGATGAAGATGGTGAGGTATGACTGGAAGGCTGAAGATGCTCCAGCATCTCCATCTATAAAAGATGAGCAACTCTACACACTGAAGAAAGTTGGACAAACAGACGACGGTCTTCTTGATGTGTGGTCTGTAGAGATACCATTTAATGATGTGGGACTTTATGAATATCACTTC
Source organism: bacterium (assembly GCA_027063755.1). Taxonomy (GTDB): domain Bacteria; phylum Coprothermobacterota; class Coprothermobacteria; order Coprothermobacterales; family JAADFF01; genus JAADFF01. The sequence continues at coordinate 13,772 of JAMORD010000217.1, forward strand.
TATGGATATGATGGCACTTTCAAACGCATGTTTAAAGGTGATTATAGGGTTACCGTTTATAAACCTGATTTTTCTGTTCCCCAGTGGATAAAGGGGGCTGTTGTGTATCAAATATTCCCTGATAGATTTAGAAATGGCGATACATCTAACGATCCGACACAGGATAAGACTTTTACTTTCCACGACTATTACTTAAATGTTGATGAAAAGGAACCGAATGACTTCCTGGGTGTGCCTAAATATACGGTGCCTTGGGATGCACCCGTTATGGCATGGGATACCGTTGGCGGTCAGTGTCGCTATGTGGATACGACAAGATATTATGGTGGTGACCTCAAGGGTATTATAGAGAGTCTTGATTATCTGAAGTCTCTTGGTGTAGATGTGCTTTATATTAACCCTATCTTCCCTGCACCATCTACCCACAGATACGACCCAACATCCTATCATGCCATAGATCCTATACTTGGTGATTTGGATACATTCAAGACTTTAGTTGCAGAGGCAAAGAAGAGAGGCATGAAAATCATCCTTGATGTGACACCAGATCATTCTTCTGATAGGTCTCTTTACTTTGATTCTCAGGGTGAGTTTTCTACCATGGGTGCCCACGAATCTCAAGATTCTCCATACTACAGCTGGTATAAATTTATTAAATGGCCAGATAAGTATCAGGGATGGGCAGGGCTTGGTTGGATGCCAACCATCAATGTGCTTGATGAGGATTATCAAAAGTTCTTCCTTACAGATGATAATTCTGTTGTAAAGTTCTGGAATAGTGCTGGAGCAATGGGATGGCGTGTTGATGTGGCTATGATTATACCCACAGGTTTCTTAAAGGAGTATAGAGAGGCTATCAAAGCCATTAATCCCGATGCCGTTTTGGTGGCAGAAGTGTGGAATAAACCCAAAGAGGTTATTCCCATGCTTCTTGGTGATCAGATGGATACAGTTATGAATTACCGTTTTGCCGCAGCCACTGTTGTGGACTGGGACAGCGACCATGAGGGTACAAAACCATCTGCACAGGGATTTTTCCTTAATAAGGATATGTCTTCTGCAGAATTTTGGCAGAGGATAGATGCCATTTACAATGATTATCCATCTGTTGTGCACGATGCACTGTGGAACCTTGTAGATAGCCATGATATGGCAAGACCTCTGTACTACTTCAAAGATAAAAATGCACTTAAGGCACTTTCGGCACTCCAGATTATGTTTAAGGGGGCTCCTACAATCTTCTACGGTGATGAGGCAGGAGCTACAAATGCCGGTGAAAAAGGTTGTAAAGATGATAGACCTCTTGCCAACGATCCATTTATGAGGGTGCCTTATCCTTGGGGTAGCGAAGATAAGGATCTTATTGCATGGTATAGCTCTTTGAATGCACTTAGACATCAGTATGATGCCATCAAAGAAGGTGGGATGGTGCACTTTAGTGCCAATAATGGTCGTATTCTTGCCTTTGCAAGAATAGGCGATGGAAAAGAGGTATTTGTGTTTATCAATCCAGATGGCGAAGAGAGGGCAAATGTTGTTGCTGATGCCTTAGGCTATGTAAAAGATGGTACATATACTCCATCTATTGGTTCAGGTGACATGACAGTAGAAAATGGCAAGATATCCCTTGGCACAATGAAGCCCTATGAGGTACGTATATATACTCTTGACTATGCCCCAGCTTATAATGATGTTTCCTACAGTGTATCATTTGCAGATGGTAAGATTGCTATCACGCCAGATGACATGCCTATTGTCAAGGTTACCGACAATACCACAGGCCAGACATATACACTGGGAACTGATAAGACATTCTATCCTCGTGGTGGTCATACATACACGATAACTGTCTATAAGCAAGATAAAGGTCTTATTACCGGTAAGTATCAGGTGACACTGCAAGGTGAGGGAGAAGATGCCGTGGATCCTATTTATACTAATGAAACGGGATCTACATCTGAAGGCCCGATACTTAACATGTCCATATCTGATCCCGAAGGGGACGACTATGGGCCAGGGACATACACCTATCCGACAAATGAGGTATTCAAGCCAGGAGACTTTGATCTGCTAAAGTTTGAGGCGAGGAGCGAAGGAGACACATACATATTCAGATGGCAGCTAAAGAATGTAGACAACCCATGGAATGGGGCATGGGGAA
>JAMORD010000218.1 GCA_027063755.1 bacterium
ATACCGAATATCACCGGGTAGGATTTCAGCCAGTTTCTCTCCAAGGAGTACCTCTGGATAGTTAAGAAATAGTTTAGAAGATAGAGGCATCTTATCAAGCCATGTCTTCACAGCTTCTACAACTTTTGGATGCCTGTGTCCCAGTGCAAATACACCGTAACCACCAAGACAGTCTATATATTTATTTCCCCGATCATCCCATACATATACCCCTTCGGCCTTTGTTTCAACAGATACAAGTCCACCATAACGCATCAAATCGGCCAGTGCTGGATTAATGTAATCATGATATTTCTGCCATACCTCATCGGCAGATGGAATATCTGTATACATAGCCATTCCCCCTTTAATATCAAGTTGCAAACACAAAGGATATTATATATCGTCCTTCGTCTTATCGTCTGCTATCTTCTCAAGTTTCTTAAGGCCTCTGCTAACTTTAGCCTTAGTCCACCCTAACCGCTCGGCAATCTCTCTATAAGAGAGTAGTCGTCCTTCAGGAGACACCCGTAGTCTCCAGAGAGGAATCAACTTAGATGGTATATCATCTTCTGTTAGTTTAGATAACTTTTTTATCTGCCTGCTTGAAGCATAACTAACCCTTTTGAGATTTGCCATTTCAATATTGGTAATACGGGTAATATTCTTTTTTATTTCCCTTGTCTCATAAATATTCTGTAGTTTTTCTATATCCCTTTTTAAACCAAATAGCCTCAGAAGAGATATAATTTCATCAAATTTCATTACATGAAGAAACCATATATCCTTACCCTGTCTCTTTTGCATGGCAAATGACATATGAAGCTCACTAAGAAGATCGGATGCATAAATGAGTGCAAACTGGTATCGTGAGGCAAATGTTAAACGATAACCACCACGAGTAGATATATATATGTTACCTCTGGCAAGAAATAGCCCTCTCAGAAAATAAATAGGCAATATGTCAATATCGTATATACGGTCATGATTAAGAAGTATATTGTATATATCCCTTTGATTAAACACTATCTCATACTTATGACCAGACACTCCACCAAAGCGATCGGGTACATACGATGACAATGTATGTTTTATACCTAACATATCAAGTATACGAAGCATACGCCTCGCAGCAGGGGCATTTTCAAATGAGGCTATAACTCCACCTTTAAAATTTACGAAAGAGTTAGCAAGAGACAAGCCTATCAGTTCTGAATAGGCCCTCTCATTATCTTCCAAAGGCTGTGTGGAAAGATTAGTTCTAATGGTTGCAAGGAGGTTTTTGGACTTCACCTATCGCTTCATCCTCCCTATCCCTATCCCTGTGAACAACAATAACACTATACCCTTCTTCCCTAAGCCTTTTTCCTATCTCATCGGCAACATATACACTGCGGTGTTTCCCCCCCGAACATCCAATACCGATAAGAACCACCTTTTTCCCCATATCAAGATAACGGGACATAGAAATGATAGTATGTCTACAAATATGCTTTATAAACCAATCAGTATACTCATCCTTCCGTAAAAATTCTTTTACAGGTTCATCGGTTCCAACGAGATAACGAAGTTTTTCATCATAGAAAGGATTCTTCAGTATTCTTGCATCAAATATCATATCCACATCTCTGGGCACACCATATTTAAAGCCGAATGATTCAATAATAAATGTAAGGCCTTCTGTACTAAAAAGCTGCAATATGTATGTGCGAAGTCTTCGCGTAGAAAAATTTGTTGTATCTATAACTCGCGCAATCTCCCTAATAGCCGACAGTATCTCTTCTTCTCTTCTTAGAAGTTCTTCTATGGAAAATGCATCGGAAGAAGATAACGGGTGTGGTCTTCTTGTTAGGGCAAATCTGTCTATCAATACTTTCCTATCTGCTGTTAGAAAGATAACTTCCACATCGTACTTATTCTTAATAGAATTAAGTTCTTCAAGAAACTTCTGTACAAGAAGTTCATCACCTCTGACACTACGTATATCAATAACCAGAGCTACCTTATCCACATCTTCACCATCAAGTTTCTCTACAATAGGCAAAAAAAACTCCACAGGCACATTTTCTACTGTAAAGTAACCCATATCCTCAAATGTAGAGGCAACTGTACTCTTTCCAGCTCCTGATAGTCCACTAATAATTACAACTTTCATATATTTACACCCTCCAATTGTAATAGGTACCTTTTCCATTTTAACCCAGCAGAGAATCCTCCTATACCATTTTTGGCAACAACCCTATGACATGGCAAAACGATTGGAAGGTTGTTGTACCTCAGTGCTGTGGCAACACCACGAGGAGACGATTGGAGATATTTTGCCAACTGACCATAGGTAATAACTGTTCCATAAGGTGCATACTTATATAAAGCCAAAAACATCTTTTTCTGGAAATTGGTAAGTGCCCTATCATGAATTTCATTTAAGTCCCAAGCAATCTTTTCCCCCTTAAGGTAATGTAAAAGCTTATCAATAAGTATATGACGGCAGTCATGCGGTATCAGTGTGTACCTGGGATAGTTTCTCAAAGCTATATCAAAGTACTTATCATCTCTTATATCTACATTGACATAGCCCATACTAACAGGAATGCTAACGGTGAAGTTTCTCATACAAGGATTTGGCAACATCTTCTGGAAGTCCCCCTTTTTCTATAAGCTCATTTAGTGAAGCATTGTAGATACCATAAAATCCTCCAAACGCATTTATAAGTTTCTCCATTCGTTTGGGCCCAAT
>JAMORD010000219.1 GCA_027063755.1 bacterium
GCAGAAGGCCCACCTTGATATCCAGAGCACCTTTCCCGGCAGTGCCACGACGCTAACAGTGGCCCTACTGGAAGACGGTGCTATCACCGTATATTGGATAGGTGACTCTTATGCCCTTGCCATATATGAAAGTGGAGACTACAGGCTGCTGACAAGACCCCATGTGCAGCCTGGTACAGGCTATATTACCCGTGTTCTGGGTATGGGGGTGCCCCAGTTTGATAAGGTGTCTATAGATGCCGGTGGGCTTTATGCTTTGCTTTTGTTTACCGATGGCCTGACAGCCCATTTTTCTATACCTCAGATAGTCCAGATGTTTATAGACGGCAAAGACCTCATAGAAGAGACCCTCCTTGAGGGGGCTATAGACAACATAGCCCTTGTGATAGCGTGGCCCACGAAGTAGGTGATATTCTTTACTTACTAATAGCCGTTAGATACTGATTTTCATATTGGTGTATGGGCTGTTTTTTTGACTGTAAAAAGTGTGATAAGTGTTTCTCACTTGGTTTGCTCTTGGTAGAGTACGAGGGGTTCAGGGTTTACTGCAGTAGCCACTTTGATGAAATATACTACGCGCTTTGGGTAGTGGTATGTTCTCCCGTGTTTAATAACTATACCGGGTGTAATGTATGCTCTTGCTTTGTCTTGATGTAGAAATATTTTTTTGAAGAGGGCTTTCTGATGGATGTCAAGTATGTACTTTTCACAACTTTTGCGTGTGATTCTGTCTTAATGCTTTGGTGTTTGTATCAATGTATTCCCATCAGATGTAATGAGATGGAAGATACTTCGATTTATGTCTCCACTGTGCCGTTAATATCTTTTTTTCTATGGTATGGCAAATCTTCAACTATGTTATGGTACCAAATATTTGTTTCCCCGAGGAAACGATAAGATGGCATTTCGTTCTATTTATAAGGTGATATCCAAAGGTGGTTTGTGTGATATGGAGATAATGAAATACTTTTAATAACCAGTGCATTTTGGAAATGGGTTTAGTGTTTTAGGTACATGTTGTTGTTATTGTGATGTCCCATATCACGGCCCCATTTTGCGAGGCGTGCGAATATGTTCCCTATTTCCCCGAGGAAACCTTGAGTATTTACAGTTTGCATGTTTTTTAAGAGAATGGGTTCTGTGTTGGTCATAATACGCTATATCATCCAGCTTGTATGCGGTTTGGTAATAGTTTTTAAAAATGGGCGGTATACGATATTTAGATACTTCTCTTATGATGTGAGTCATGACTTATGAAGAGTTTCCCCGGGGAAACAACAGGTTTACCGTGTTTGTATATAACGATTTTCATATATGTTGAAGCCCTAAAGAATTATGTTGTTTTTATGAACAAAGAGGCATATCGTAGATGGGAAGGTGATTTTGGGGAACTTTGATTTTTAATCTGTTTTATCTTGCAAGTCTTTGATGTGGGGGCTATGTCTTGGGTACATACCTTATATTGCGTGGGGTGAAAAAGTTTCCCCGAGGAAATTTGTAATAAGTTATAAAATGGAACCTCAGGTGTGATGTTTATTGTATTGGGTATATGTGCTCGTTTTGTATGTGTGTATGGAATGTTTACGGCAATATATGCTGTTCGTGTGACTTTCGGACACGGGTTTTTTTGTTGTTTCCCTGTGGAAGTAAAAATTTCTCTTGTCTATCAGTGCTAAAGTTCTGTAATAGAAAGTGTTGGGGTGGGGATGCGTGTGTTATGACACTGATGATGAAAAATTGGTTTTTGCTAAAAGAGGAATGTTGTGAGCAAATTTTCTGTTCTTTCCTATTTACCTATGAAGAAACCTGTATTGTTTATCTTTTTTCTCCGATAGGTTTCCCCGAGGAAACGCATGGCATTATATGTGTTGGAAAGAAATTTAAGAAAGAAATACTTATTAGCTTGAGACGGTAGAGTAGTGTGATACAGAGTTGTTTACTGTGTAGTATCTCTGTTGGTAGGTAAATGCTTTATGTTTCCCAAGGAAATATATGGTTTTGTAGCCAGTTTATTCCCCGTTGCTATTTGTAAAGTTTTTTGGGACGACTGTATTGGCAAAAACAGAAAAAACATTTTTCAATAGAATATCTTGTTGGTAGTGTGGCAGGAAGTCTATTATATATACCCTAATGTCAAGAGATAGGTTTCCCCGAGGAAACGCAGGCGATGGTGCCTTGTTGCATGCTTTTATGTTTTGCCGAGTTGCCGCATTGTGAGATATGTTTTATCTTATAGAAAGCAGGTTTTAGTATTGCTGTATTTGAGAAAATCGTGTTTCCACGAACATGCTTTAGTGTTGGTATAAGAAAATTTCTCTTGGGTCCTGATATGAGGATTAAATCACCGCAATTGTTGCATTAACAGGTGTTGTGATATTGTTTTCTTGCATAGACGCGTTTGCTCTATGTGAGTATATATTGGTGAGAAAAAACATCTTTGGAAATGGCTTTGTTACGATGCGCTTTAGGCATCTGTTTGTGAGTATTGCCTGTATAGAAGATTTTTCTGCAAAGGAATATTGTGATAGCTTTCCAATATAAGAATCTTTATGGGCAATTTGTGAAAAAGAAAAGGGGTGAAAATTTTGCGTAAATAATGTACATGGCAGACTTTCTATTGATAGGTATTGGTAGACATGGATAAGGGTGTGATAGCCTTTTAGTGTATACAAGTTTTTTTCTCATGTATTCTTATTGAGTAATGTCTTCATAGAT
>JAMORD010000220.1 GCA_027063755.1 bacterium
CCCCACCCACCTGGAGGCTGAGGCGGGACGCAGGAGGTGCAGCGAGCCGGGGAAGGGAAGACCCGGTCCAAGTCCTGAGGCGAGGAGGAGTAGGCAAATCCGCTCCTCCGATAAGCTGAGGGATGACGGGGAGCCCCGTAAGGGGGTGAAGGAGTGACGTGCCATACTGCCGAGAAAAGCGTCGCAGCCTGAGAAAGGTGGGTGCCCGTACCGGAAACCGACACAGGTGGGCAAGGTGCGAAGCACCAAAGGGTAGCGAGCTAACCCCAGTCAAGGAACTCTGCAAAATGGCCCCGTAACTTCGGGAGAAGGGGCGCCCGAGTAGCTTGACCCGGGCTGCTGTTTAACAGCGGTTGGCCCGGTATAGGGTGAAAGGGCCGCAGGAGATGGGTCCTGGGGACTGTTTACCAAAAACACAGCTCTATGCGAAGGCGAAAGCCGAAGTATATGGGGTGAGGCCTGGCCAGTGCTGGAAGGTTAAGGTGAGGGGTTATCGCCCGTAAGGGTGAGAAGCTCCGAGCCGAAGCCCCAGTAAACGCCGGCCGTAACTATAACGGTCCTAAGGTAGCGAAATTCCTTGCCGGGTAAGTTCCGGCCTGCATGAAAGGCATAACCACCGGGACACTGTCTCGACTGGGGGCTCGGTGAAATTACAGTGGGGGTGAAGATGCCCTCTACCCGCGGCAGGACGGAAAGACCCCGTGGAGCTTTACTGCAACCTAACATTGCCTATTGGGTGGCACTGCGCAGGATAGGTGGGAGGCAAAGAAGGCCCGCTTTCGGGCGGGCTGGAGCCGGCGGTGAGATACCACCCTGTGCCACTTGATGGGCTAACGATACTCCGTGGAACCGGAGGTCGGACAGTGTTAGGCGGGCAGTTTGACTGGGGCGGTCGCCTCCTAAAAGGTAACGGAGGCGTCCAAAGGTCACCTCAGGCGGCTTGGAAACCCGCTGATGAGTGCAAAGGCAGAAGGTGGCTTGACTGTGAGGCTGACAAGCCGAGCAGGTGGGAAACCAGGGCTTAGTGACCCGGCGCGCCTAAGTGGAAGGGGCGTCGATCAACGGATAAAAGCTACCCCGGGGATAACAGGCTAATGGGGCCCGAGAGTCCACATCGACGGCTCCGTTTGGCACCTCGATGTCGGCTCGTCCCATCCTGGGGCTGCAGCAGGTCCCAAGGGTTGGGCTGTTCGCCCATTAAAGGGGCACGCGAGCTGGGTTCAGAACGTCGTGAGACAGTTCGGTCCTTATCCGCCGCGGGCGCAGGATACCTGAGGGGAGGTCGGCCTAGTACGAGAGGACCGGTCGGCAGGGGGCGCTGGTGGATCGGTTGCACTGCCGAGTGCACAGCCGAGTAGCTAGACCCCCGAGGGATAAGCGCTGAAGGCATCTAAGCGCGAAGCCCATCCCGAGACGAGGTATCCCACTCCATAGAATGGAGGTAAGGGACCTGGGAGACTACCAGGTAGATAGGCCGTAGGTAGAAGCCCCGCGAGGGGTGGAGCCGAGCGGTACTAATATCCCGAGGGCTTCTCACTTTAACTCTACCTTAACCCCATTTGTCGCGTGCGCGAGCTAAAAAGTAGTGGGTCTGTGCCCACGTCGTGGGGGTACACCCGGAAACATGCCGAACCCGGAAGTTAAGCCCACGAAGGCCGATGATACTAGTCACCGCGAGGGGCTGGGAAAGTAGGCCGGTGCAGACCCACTAGAGGTAAGAGGGAGCCGCTGGAGAGTGGCTCCCTTTTTGTGTTTTTGAGGAAGAAAAAGGCAGAAGATTGATGGTGAAGCCGATAAGGGAAAGATAACGGAAGAGAAAGAGCAAAGGGGATGTGCTTTTAAAAGAATGCTGGAAAAGAGTAATAGGTGAGGGATAAAAGAAAAACAGGTGGAATAAAATAATGCAACGATAATGCCAGGAAGATGGCAGAAGCAGAGGTCAGAAGTAACGGTCATAAGACAATAATAAGATATAGACAGAGAGATATCGGTTAAGCTCATCGCAGAGATGGATAGCATACATACATACATACATGTTGTGATATCGTCAGTGACGATAATTTTCAAGGAAAGTGGTAGTAAGAATCTGATAATGGTTAGAGATAAGACAGGAATAAGTAATAATGGAGATATAGGAATTGTGAAGAGAAATGAGGTTTCTGCAAATGCTTGATAAAAGTTATGTCATGTGTAATACATGTTGTATTACAGGCAGTAATGACAGAAAAAGCTAAGGAAGATATTGTATAGGTTGAGAACTGTAATGTGTAATGGAGAATGATAGATTTGGGAGAATTCCGGGATATGGATTGTATGTATTTGTTATTCTGTATATTCCACAGTTTCCCCTTATAAGATTGTGAGCCTATGAATATCTTCTGGCTAGTAGGGGGAAGACAAAGTTGTTGTAAATAGAGCTGTAGATTTATAGAGTTTTTTTCAATACTAAAAAGGTAAATACTATGCAAATTTGGGGGCAGTTTTTTATAGCATGTTATAATTTTGTACTCTACTAACAACATAGTGATCGATAACCTATGTATAGGAAGAGTTTTTTAATCCTGAAAATGGTAAACACCATGACGATTCAGTGGCATATATATTTACCCTGATATGTCATAGTCCACTACCAACATAATGGGTAGGGCATATAAACATCGTGTTAGAGGGACAAAATTGGAACCAGTAATACTGCCGAAGGAAGATACTATAGCAGATATATATTTTCTGTGGCATGTATAAGTTTTATTCACTGCTCGGATGTATGTTCTAAAGTCAGAAGTTCTATAAAGCCATTTTTCAGATGAGTAACAGGAAACGCTATATAGATTCGGTAGCAGGTATATCTTTCTCATGACATGTGTCACATGGGTTCAAGAATATTTTGTTGTTTTCTTTAAGTTTATACTCTTTCCAAGATTATGTAGCTGGCCGATGTTATGTGACTGGGGAATATGGTGAATGTGAGAAAGGAAAAGTAGTGATCTATAGGGACCATTAGAATGATGTGAGTATTATATGCTTGAATTATCTTACTAGATAAGAATGAAAAATCGTATATGTTGTGTCTAATGGTTTGATGGGTTTAGAGATACAAAGAAACAATGTTGTTAAAAGTATTAGAAGAAGTATTTAACTATATAGAGAGCATTGTAACATGAGATTGTTCGCAGAGTTAGAATAATAGGAAATAGCGTATCGGACATACAGTATTTATAAAGTGTGGCATATTATGGTTTGGGTTCTAATAATACCAAATGATTTTTATATTTATATTTATATTTCTTATATAAAATTGCTTTGTGTGTTTTTATTTGAGAGAAAGACATGATGCTATAGGTCTTTTTAGGTTGATGATGTTTTATGGGGAAATATTGCCAAAAGATTCCTTATAGCTAAAGTATACTCCTATAGGGAGTGAATTTGGGTATAAAGTATTTTTCTACTGTTTTTGTTCTAAACTGCTATCTATGTTGTTTCTATAAATTTCGTCAAATGCCATATGGTATTTTCGGAATATGTTTAGTATCTCAGGGTCAAAATGTTCTGGAATAACTCTACCATCACCATGAAGAATGATCTTTACAACCTCTTTATGAGGTAGTGCCTTTTTATATGGACGTGGAGAACGAAGGGCATCGTATATATCTGCAAGGGCTACAATACGAGCTTCAAGTGGTATTTCTTCTCCTTTGAGACCATCTGGATATCCACTACCGTCGTATTTTTCATGATGCCAGCGAGCGATGTTCTTAGCCATTTCCATTTCATTGTCTTCTTGGCCTCCCAGTATCTCCCAACCATATATGGTATGTTTTTTCATGATTTCCCATTCTTCTTCTGTTAGTGGACCTGGTTTGTGTAATATGTGTTGGGGGACGAGTATTTTGCCGATATCATGAAGTGGGGCAAATCTCCGAATGTCTTCTATGAATTCATCACTGAGGCCTAATTTTTCTGATATAAATGCAGAGTATTCTCCTACTCTAACAATGTGTTCGCCCGTTTCATTATCAAATTGTTCGGCAAGACGTGCCAATCTTCTAGCAAAGAAATAATAGGCTTTTTTGAGGCTTTGTTGTTTTTCTTCCAGTTCTTTGTAGGCATCTTCAAGCAATATATTATTGTGCACAAGTTGCCTTTGCAATTCTAAGAATTCTTCAATTGTTTCTGCAAATGTACTTGTCATTTCTTCTATTTCTATAGCATTACTTTTAAACAAGAAGAGTTCTTTTTTCAAATGATGTAAAAAGTTTGCAATGGCTTGGGGAGAGTGCTTATCAATTGTTTTCCATTTTTTAAGAGCTTGGGTGATCATTTGGATATCATGGCTGATACGTCTCGTGAAAAGAAATGCTGAGAAGCCAGAGCCAGTGATCAAGATAATCACACCAATTGTGAGAATAAGCATAATGAAGAAAAACTCTTTAATAAGTGGGGTAAAGTCTAATGTTAAATAGATGATATATGGCTGTGGTATGTATACGATATCGGCTCTGGAAGATTTGGGGAGGGAGGTTAACCATAGGGATATCACAATTCTTTTTTGAGGTACCGTGAGGAATTTGATTTCGTATTGGTAAATATTGTTTTTATCTATAGTAAATAATTTGTTTGGAGTGATATTTATGTTTTGTATGTCTTGTGGAAGAGGGGAGTATATGTTATTGGGATATATAATTTCTATGTTTTGTACAACATCTATATCATTTACAATTTTTTCTACTGAAGTGCGGAGTATCATTTTCAGGTTAATATCACTGTGTACTTCTGTGCCCAAGGCCAGTAGTTTACCATCTGCTATAGGAGCGAATATGAATTTATAAAATGTCTTTCCATCTGAAAGGCCAGGTATGAAAGCTCGGGGAGATGCTATTTTGCCGACCGATGTGATAGATGCTACTTGTGTAAAGAATGGAAATGCGTTAAATGACATGTTGGAAAATAGTGTGCTGTTGCTGAGAATGACTGTTCCTGTAGGGGATAATACTAACTCTATAACATCTGAGCATGCTGTGTCGTCTACGATAATATTGCCACTATCAATACTGGCAAGACAATTTAGGAGGTGATGTTCTGTGTTTATTTCTTCTTTTTGCAAGATTTTATCAAACATAGATAATGTTATTTCTGTATTCTTGTTGATGAGATATTCCATAATATAAGTATCGTGGTAAACTACACTTTGAGCAAAGAACCATGTGCCTGCGTATACTACGAGAGCTACTAAAAGGGTGTATCCGAGCAGTTTAATGTACAGGATTCTAAATAATGAGCGTTTTTTTCTATACTTAAACATCATGTGAATATTATACCCTATCTCGGGGTAATATTAAAAAGGGAAATTCTGTTAAGGGGGTGGTTGTATGCATCCGTATGTCAAACTGGCGAAAGATACTGTTGAATATTGGGTAAGATATGGCAAAAAGATGGCTGTGCCAGAGCCCTTACCAGAAGTGTTTCAAAGGAGAGCAGGTTGCTTTGTAACACTTTACAAACAAGGGGAGTTGAGAGGGTGTATCGGTACAATACTACCTGTTTACGATAACTTAGCAGAGGAGATCATAGAAAATGCTATTGCAGCGTGTAGTCGGGATCCACGATTTTATCCTGTAGAGCCGAAAGAATTGCCATTTATTAATTATAAGGTTGATGTGCTTTCTGAACCTGTGCCGATAAAGTCTATTGATGAACTTGATCCCAAAAGATACGGTGTAATTGTTGTGTCTACTGTGTCCCCGTATAAAAAAGGTGTGCTTCTTCCTGATTTAGAAGGTGTTGATACTGTAGAGAAGCAACTTTCTATCGCTATGGCAAAGGCTGGTATTCATCCCGATGAACCTATAGATGTGTATAAATTTACTGTAGAGAGGTATGGTGAAGATGAATAGATATGGTTTCTTTGAGGAAATAGAAGAGGGGGTATATAGGTGTACGGCCTGCCCATTAAGGTGTGTTCTCAAGGAAGGTGTGCGTGGATACTGTGGCGTTAGAACAGTTGTAAATGGTAAGCCTGTGGCCTTGATGTATGGTTATCCTGTTTCTGTTGCCGTAGATCCTATAGAAAAGAAACCCCTCTTCCATTTTTATCCGGGAACTAAGGTGTTATCCTTTGGAACGCTTGGCTGTAATATGCGTTGCAAAGGATGCCAAAACTGGGAAATTGCCCATACAAAACCTGAGGAGTGGAAATATCAGTTTTATCATATAGAACCGAAAGAAGTGCCTTATCTTATGGGTGAAACGGGTGCTAGTGGTGTGGCTTTTACATATAATGAGCCAACAGTATGGGCTGAGTATGTATATGATGCGTCCTATGAAGTGAAGAAGTCGGGAGGATATACTGTTGCCGTTACCAATGGATATTTTTCTGAGGAGGTTAGACAAGCATGGGCTGAAGTAGTAGATGCGTATGCCATTGACCTCAAGGCTATGTTCAAAGAGACATATGATAAGTTTGCACCTGGTATTGATCCTGAAGTTGTCATGGATAATATTCGCTGGCTATATCATCATGGTAAACATGTAGAGGTTATTGTCAATCTTATGCCCGGTGTCAATGATAGTCTGGAGGAAAGAAAAGCCATGATAGATTTTCTTATATCCGTATCTACAGATATCCCTTTCCATATAACTCGCTTTTATCCTATGTATCAGATGCAAGATGTGCCACCTACACCTATAGAAAAGCTGTTGACATTTAGACAGGAGGCTATAGATGCAGGGCTGAAGTATGTATATGTTGGAAATGTGAGAATAGATGGTCTTGAAGATACATATTGTCCTAAGTGTGGAAGTCTACTTGTGAAAAGGGAGGGTTTCTGGGTATCATTAAATAAGATTAGCAATGGAGAGTGTCCAGAGTGTGGAAATAAAATATATGGAGTATGGTAGGAGGTGCAGTTATGTTTACCCTTGACTTAGGTATAGATTTGGGAACTGCAAATACCCTTGTATATGCTGCTAATCATGGCATTATTGTGAGAGAGCCTTCAACAATAGCTGTTGCTGTTAGAGATAGAAAGGTGTTGGCGGTTGGTAAAGAAGCCTATAATATGGCTGGCAAGACACCTGAAAATATTGTTGTTGTTAGGCCACTAAAAGATGGTAATATTGCTGATTACGATGCTACTTTAGAAATGATAAAGTACTATATCAAGAAGGCCAAAGAGGAGTTGAAGCTTATTTCATTTATTCCTAGAAGAATGCGGTTAGTTATTGGTGTACCGTCTGGGGCCACGCAGGTACAGAGGAGGGCTGTGGAAGAGGCTGCAGAGGCAGCCGGTGCCCGTGAGGTCTATCTTATAGCTGAGCCTATGGCTGCTGCTATTGGAGCAGGGTTGCCTGTAGAGAAACCTCAGGGTAATATGGTAATGGATATTGGTGGTGGCACTACAGAGATTGCCACCATATCATTGGGTGGCCTTGTTGAGGTAAAGTCGGTTAACGCAGCTGGTGATGCTATGAATCAGGCTATAGTGGACTATATGAGAAATCAAGAAAAGCTCTTTATTGGTGAAAGAACAGCAGAAGATATAAAAATACAAATTGGAAAAGCTCATCCTGAAGCTCCCGATAAAGAAATGAAGGTGACAGGTAGAGATGTGACATCGGGGCTTTCACGCTCCGTATTTGTAAATTCCTCGCAGGTGCTTGAAGCCATTCAGCCTATACTTGATGAAATGGTTAAAGCAGCTTGGGAGACACTTGCCAATACACCACCTGAGCTTCACAAAGACATAGTAGAAAATGGTTTGTGGCTTACTGGTGGTGGAGCATTACTTAGAGGTCTTGATAGACTTCTGAGGGAAAAACTCAATGTTCCTGTAAGAGTTGCAGATAATCCTCTGGAGTGTGTCGTTATTGGAACAGGAAAGGTTCTTGAAAATGTTGATCTGCTTAAGGCAGTTCTGGGGAACAATCGGTGATAGGATGTGTCTTGGAAGCAGAGGGAAAAGAAGTTTATAGTATACGGTGTTGTTGCTGTTGTAGCATTTCTTGTTGCTATGGCCCCCGTTTATTATAATTTTGCCAGATATGTCCTAAAACCTGTGTGGTATGTGTCTTCTCGGTTAGGTGAATTTAGTTTTAAAACTTCAAGAGCTTGGCAATGTTTTACGGCAACATCATCGGTGGATATTGTAGATATCAAAAATCAGGTGTATACAGCCAGTGGTGCCTATACTTACGGCTATATAACAGAAGTGAGATGGTTGGGGGATATTAAGGAGTTTTATGTGAAAACGGCAACGAATGTGCCTTCAGGTCTTGATGCGGTTGTTGTTTCTGCTGGAATGCATGGATTTATAGGTAAGGTAGATGCTTGTGATGTTAATGGATGCTGGGTTATAAGTTTGTGGGACAGTAGATTGCATTTACCCGTATTTTTAAAACCAAGTGGGTATATTGGGTGGCTCCGATATAGTAGTGGTAAGTGGCAGTTTTATTCTGTTAGTGCACCACTTGAACCTGTTAAGAAGGGCCAGGGCGTTTACTGGTTAGGTAATCCTATTGTTTACATAGGACAGACCACTTCAACACTTTCTGTTGCTATGGCCGATGTTTCCCCTGTACAGGAGGAGTTTTTATATACACCTGTTTTTATATATGTTGAGGTGGATACTCGTGAAGAACATCGGTAAGTGGCTGAAGTTAGCAGTTGAGGTGATTTTTTTACCTACATATGCCTTATATGTGCTGTATGATTTTCTTGCAGGATTTGAAGGTTATCTTGTTTACCTCATATTGATAGTGGGTTTTTTATATGATGTGGCTATGGGATATGGTCTGTTTTTTACAATGTTGGCAGTAATGTTGGTTTTTAAGAGATATGGTTATGTATTGCTTGAGCATCATGAGATTTTTTGGATTTTTACTTTGATATGGTTTGCTATTTTGATTTATAGAGGTTTTTCTCATTTCTATATCTTTATGGGAGTGGCGTTATTTGTTTGGGAGGTTTACAAGAGTGCGCGGCAAAAAAGACTTGTATATTAAAACATTTTTATTCTTAGGATTCATGATTGCCATTATGGTTTTTCTTATTGTTCGTATTTACATTCTTCAAATAGTAAATGGAGATACCTATAGAAAACAGGCTATTGCCAATTATACCCGTATTATTTATATACCGGCTCCCCGTGGAACAATTTATTCTGCGGATGGGAAGGTTTTGGCAGAAGATAAGTATTTATACACGCTCTCTGTTGTTCCTATTCGTATGAAGGATGATACCCTAAGACGGATATCAGAAACATTTGGTATAGAGGAAGATGAGTTAAAGCAAAGACTTGAGGGTACAGGTAAGTATCCGTTCCAACCTGTCCCCCTTATCAGGGAACTTGAAGGTAATGAGATTTGGCTTGCTATGAAACTGGCCCAATATGATCCATCTATACAGGTGGAAGCTTTACCTCAAAGGTATTATCCGTATAAAGAACTCTTTGCCCATGTTGTAGGTTATGTCGGACAGATAACGAAGCAAGAACTGGCTCAACTACCGGGAACTGATTATCGTCCTGGAGATGTTATTGGGAAAATGGGAGTTGAAAAAGCATATGAAGATGAGCTTAGAGGGCAAAAAGGTATACAGAAGGTTATAGTAAATGCCAGGGGGCAGGTGTTATCCTCTGAAATTGTTAGAGCTCCTGTAAAGGGGAAAGATATTTATCTGACATTGCAGGTTGATGTACAGAAACATATTCGTGATGTCTTTATTCAGGGGAAATTAAAGAGTGGCGCAGCTGTTTTGGTAGAACCAATAACAGGAGATGTTGTAGCTTATTATTCACATCCTTCCTTTGATCCTAATATTTTTGTAAAAGGGGTAAAATCATCAGATTGGCAGAGGTGGGCAAAATACAACAATTTGTATGATAGAGTCATTGCGGCACGAGTTCCACCTGCATCAACATTTAAAGTTGTTACAGCACTTGCAGCATTACATACCGATGTTATTACTCCTCATACGGTTCTTCCTGACCCAGGATACATCAAATTGGGCTCATTGATATTCCATGACTGGTCATATCCTCGTAGTCATGGATATCAGACTGTTAAAGAGGCTATTATGAATTCTTGTGATGTGTTTTTCTGGCAACTGGCCTTAAAGATGAAACCAGAAGATATTTATATGACTGCTCACGATTTTGGCATGGATGAAAAGCCTTATATTGACCTTCCCGGTGGTGTGGCAGGTATTATTCCAACACCAGAGTGGAAGAAAAAAACTTATGGGGAAAATTGGTATGTGGGTGATACGCTGAATATGGCTGTAGGTCAGGGCATGGATGCCGTTGCCCCTATACATGTCTTACAGGTTTATGTGGCCATAGCCGGCGACGGTATTCTTCCGTTTTTACATGTTAGAAAAGATCCCGTATATCATCCCCCTAAAACGGCGGCGATGAAATATGCCCCATACTTTGATGTTATAAGACAGGGTATTCGTTTGGTTGTAAAGAAGGGTACGGCTCGTATAATAAATATTAAAGGTGTGGATTTGGGGGCTAAGACCGGTACAGCTGAGATAGGCTTAAAGCATGTATATCATACATGGCTTGCTTATATGTCGCCCACAGAGAAAGGTCATGTAAAATATGTTGGGGTGTTCTTTGCAGAAAAAACCCCCTTTAAGAGCTGGGATTTAGGCAAAAGGGTTAAACCGTTTTTAGAATGGTTGTTGGTGAGGAGGGCAAACGGTGAAGGATGATATGAAACTAGAATTTCTCGGTGGTAGGGTATATAGATTGCATGTGGGAAGTGCTGATAGATTTGATATTGTGAGGTATATTTCTGATATGTATAGATCAAGCCCTGGTGATTTTGAAGATGTTAAGTTAGAGGTAGTTTACAATATAGCCCATCCTCTTTCCAATAAAGATAAAAATTTTATTAAATGGCGTATTAAAAGTTTTACAGCAGGCAATATTGTTGTCTCATTTGTAGAGGAGAGAGATTTGTCTTATAGCGAATCAGAGCGGGAAAAGGTCATTCCTCTAAAGCCAATACAGGCTGATATG
>JAMORD010000221.1 GCA_027063755.1 bacterium
CAGGGGGCGAAGAAGATGTTGTAGATACATCGGTAGAAGATATACCCACCATTGTACTGGGTACTCTCCGTTCTGGTTCTGAAATAGATACAGGTAAAGAGATTGTTGTTGTAGGCGATGTACATGCTGGTGCTGATATCTATACAGAGGGGCCTGTTGTTATATTAGGCACATTATCTGGAAGGATATTTTTGTTATCTGATAAGGCCTATGCTATTGTGAAACGGTGTGTAGATGGTATGATTGTATTTAAAGGTAAGGTATATGAGTGTCGTAATAAAGCCGATGCCGACACATGGCTTTTGTTTTTACCTCATAGTGATGTTGTTGAGGTGTATAGCGATAAAATTGGAGCTTTGGCAAGGAGGGTTAAACGGTGGCTGGAAGAATAATAGTTGTGACATCTGGTAAAGGTGGTGTTGGAAAGACCACTTTTACAGCTAATGTGGGATATGCATTGGCGGAAAAAGGTTATAAAGTGTTGCTTATTGATGGCGATGTTGGACTTCGCAACCTTGATGTTCTACTGGGGTTAGAGCGTAGGGTTATATACAACATTATGGATGTTATCACCGGTCGTACCGAGCTGTCTAAGGCGCTTGTCAAAGACAAGAGGGTTCCTGGTAACTTGTTTTTATTGCCCACAAGTCAGACAAAGTTTAAAGAAGATATTCCAGAGGAGGCCTTTGTCAATATTGTTAGAGAGGCAAGAGATAAGATGGGGTTTGATTTTATACTTATAGACTCACCGGCAGGTATTGAATATGGTTTTCGTCTAGCTGCTAAACCTGCCGAAGAAGCTGTTATTGTGACTATACCAGAGATTACTGCTATTAGAGATGCAGATAGGGTCATTGGTCTTCTTGATAATTATGGTATTGAAAAAAGGAGCTTAGTTGTCAATAGGGTTGATGTTAACGAGGTTAAGGAGGGTAATGTTTTGTCTCCACAAGATATTTCTGATGAACTGTCTGTTAAATTACTTGGCATTATCCCAATGGATAAAGTTGTTACTGAGGCTACCAATGAAGGTAAGCCGGTTATTGTTCTGGAGAAGGAGAGGGGCAAGAAAACTCTTGCCGGTAAAGGTTTTATGAGCACGGCAGAGCGAATTATTGATGAAAATGCTCCACTGTGGGATCCTGTTGAGGAATATGTACCTTCATCAGGTGGGTTGATCGGGTTTTTCAAGAATCTCTTTGGCGGTTCTGGGAGGTAATTGACTATGGCATGGTGGAAGAGCTTATGGAAAGGTAGACAGAAAAAATCAGCAGATATAGCCAAAGAAAGACTTCATGTAATGTTGCTTCATCAGAGGGGACTACTCTCTAAACAAGATTTGGAAAATATGGAGAAAGACCTTATTGAAGTACTGTCTAAGTATCTTGATATTAATCCGGGTGAAATTGAATTTGAGATAAAAAAGGTAGACGAAAAATATCAAGCTATTAGCTTTATTATTCCAGTGACATCTAAAAAGTGATTTCTATAGATGTACTTCGTAAGCATATAAAGAAGTGGTGTGCTGTTATTTTATTGCTGGCCGTTGTTGTTTTAATGTCTGCATCTATTATTGCGTTGATATCTGCTTCACAGTGGGGTGTACAGGTAACGCCGTTACCCCGGCTTGCCAAAATGCAGATGATATGGTTTGCTGTTGGTATTGTTTCTTTTATTGTTATTTATATGTGGGTAGACTTTGACGCTGTGGTGGAGATAGCCCCTTTGATAGCTGTATTTGTTATTGGATTGCTCGTGTGGACGAAATTTATGGGGATATCTATTTATGGATCTCGTAGATGGATAGCTGTGGGTAATTTTACCTTGCAACCGTCAGAATTTGCCAAGATATCTACTTTATTGATGGCGGTGTATGCATATAAGTATAAAGAAGATTCTATCAGAATGACTATTAGCGTTGTTTTTATACTGTTGACTTTAGGGCTTATACTGATTCAGCCAGACCTCGGTACAACTATTCTCATTGCATCAGGAGTGCTTGTTTCGGTATTCTTTATGGGTATTCCCACGGTGATATTTTTGGGTGCTGTTGCATTTATAGCTATATTGCTTCCAATAGCTTGGAACCATCTAAAGGAATATCAAAAACTTAGGGTTAAATATTTTCTGAATCCGTCTATAGATCCTCATGGCCATGGTTATAATATTATTCAGGCTCTTACAGCTGTTGGAGCCGGTGGGATTAGTGGCATGGGTATATACAATGCTACCCAGGCAAAATATGGTTTTTTGCCTGTTGCTACAGCTGATTTTCTTTTTGCTTCCTATGCACAGGCTGTAGGTTTTGTAGGTGTTGTTGTCTTATTTATAGCTTATGGGGTGTTGTTTTTCTGTTTGTGGTTATATGGCCTAACTACAGAGGATATGGCAAGGAAGGCCTTTATTTACGGGGCTTTGTGGATGTGGTTTTTTACATTTTGGATTAATATTGGTATGAATATTGGAGTAATGCCTGTTACTGGTGTGCCACTTCCATTTTTCTCTTATGGCGGTACCCAAACACTTGCCAATTTCCTTATGCTTGGCCTTATAATGCAGGCGACCAAGGAGAAAATCGTTGTAGACCGTATAGAAAAATTGAAATTTGGTGAGAATAAATGATAGATAGATTGACGAAAAAACAGCTTTATGGTGTAAAAAAACCAGGTAGGTATATAGGTAAAGAGTATGGAGGTATAGTAAAAAAGGACTTTGAGGTTTCCTTTTTATCTGTGTATCCTGACCTATATGAGGTAGGTATTTCTTACTTTGGACTTCATATATTTCACTTTATGATCAATGAAATGGAGTGGGCCTACCATGATTATGCTTTTGTACCCGCTCCTGATATGGAACACCTTATGAGAAAAGAGAGTATTCCTCCTTATGGTATGCAGTCTTATAGACCTGCTTTAGACTTTGATATTATTGGTTTTCATGTACTTACAGAGATGAATTTTACCAATATCCTATTATTCTTAGACTTGGCTGGTATACCTTTAAAATCCGAGGATAGGGAAAATGAACAATGGCCCCTTATTGTTGCCGGAGGACCGGCCATATCTAATCCCGAACCTATGGCGGATTTTATAGATATTGTGTTTATTGGTGATGGAGAGGTTAATATTCCACCATTCTTGGAGATTGTCAAAGAAGCTAAGGAGAGAAAAATGCCCCGCCAGTGGGTAATAGATAGGGTTTATAAGGAAATACCCAGTGCCTATGTGCCATCAAAGTACACTATGGATTTTCGTGGTGTAGAAGTTGTAAAACTGGAGGGAAAATTTGTAAAAGGTGCAAGGGCATCTATAGATGAAATGTACATTCCAAGGAAGATGCTTGTGCCCAATATTGAAGGTGTGCAGGAAAAGGCAACGGTAGAGATTTTCAGAGGATGCACAAGAGGATGTAGGTATTGTCATGCGGGGCAATACTATCGTCCTGTAAGGGAAATTCATTATGAGCAAGCTATTTCTGTTCTTAAAGATATTATTGACCATACAGGTTTTCTTGATGCCGGTGTCCTGTCATTGTCTACCATGGATTATTCGGCTATTGAGGAGTTTGTTACTTTACTTAAAAACGATTTCTACTTTTCCAATGTTCGCTTTACTTTACCATCTTTAAGGGTAGAGTCCTTATATGAGCATCTGCTTGAGATGGTAGATCCTCATCATTCTATTAACCTGACTATCGCTCCTGAGGTGGGAAGCGACAGATTACGTAAGGTTATCAATAAAGACTTTACCAATGAGCATGTTCTTAATGCTGTAAAGCGGTTGGGAGAGAGGGGATGGACGAAGTTTAAGTTTTATTTTATGTTAGGACTACCTACTGAAACCGATGATGATGTAGCGGAAATAGCAAGGATGCTTCTGAGAGTAGACAATATATTAGATTCGTTGGGACATCGGAAGAGAAATATATCGGCAACTGTTGGATTATTTATTCCCAAACCTCATACACCGTTTCAGTGGACTTCCCAGATTAGATTAGAGGATTATAGTAGGAGGTTATCTATTATTAAGCGGATGGTGAGAAAAAGAAGAAAAATAACCGTGAGAAGCCATCCTTCGTTTATATCTGTTGTTGAGGGTGTTCTTAGCAGAGGAGACAGAAGGCTTGCAGATGTTATATATAAGGCGTATAAATTAGGAGCAAGACTTGATGCGTGGGATGAATATTTTAAAGAAGATGCATGGAAAGAGGTGCTGTCTGAGATAGATGTTGAGGCTTATCTTGGCTATAGGGGGCTTAGCTGGACTTTGCCATGGGATAAGATATGGGTAGGTATGTCTAAATATCATCTTATGAAAGATTGGCAGAGAGCTGTTCGTGGAGAAACACTAAGAGATTGTAGGCTTAAGTGCTATGGGTGTGGTGTATGTGATTTTAAGAAGATTTTCAATACCTTGGTATTTGATGGCAGGCTGCCGGTGATAGAGCATGATTAAACTAACACTATTTTTCACGAAAGAATATCCACAGAGCTTTCTGTCCTATAGAGATTATCTGAGACATATTATTTATGCGCTCAGACGAGCAGGGGCTCAGTTTGTGTTTTCCGAGGGATTTCATCCCCGACCAC
The DNA here is from genome assembly GCA_027063755.1 of bacterium. Taxonomy (GTDB): domain Bacteria; phylum Coprothermobacterota; class Coprothermobacteria; order Coprothermobacterales; family JAADFF01; genus JAADFF01. The sequence continues at coordinate 4,589 of JAMORD010000221.1, forward strand.
AGGTGTATTCTGTAGCCTCCTTATCGTTAGGGGTAGAAAGTCGTATAGAGCCTATTTCTGTTCAACTTTGGAGGGATATAGATGAAGTATTGTTATATGAAGTATTGCCACT
>JAMORD010000222.1 GCA_027063755.1 bacterium
CAACTCGTCCTTTAACAATATCTCCTGGCTTGGTTTTCTCAAAGAACTCTTTCTTTCTGCGCTCCATCTCATCTTTAAGTACAGCCCTTGCAGAAAGCACTGCATCTCCTCTACGTGGGTTGACACGGAGTACTTTCACTCTTATGTTTCTTCCAACATATCTATCCAATCTCTCTGGTGGCACAAAACGAGTATCCAGTTGAGAAGCGGGAATAAAACCTCTAATATCATAGCCAAAATCAACAATAACACCTTTTCTATTAGGCTCTACCTTTGTAGGTTTAACACGGATAACTTCTCCTTCTTCTTTTGCTCTAAGGAGCTTTTCAATAATCTCCCTACGATAAAGGTCTTTCTGGGACAATGTAATAATTGTTGTACCCTCGTTGGGATCACGCTTAATACCACTAACAACAACCTTTACAGTGTCTCCTTCTTTGATCTCACCATTTTTCAGCTTCTCAACGAGCTCGTCTGTCATCTCCTCTATAGGAAGATGGGCATCATATTTAGTGCTTCCTACACTTAGCCATAAACCACGGTCGTCTACAACAACAACCTTGGCATCAATAAGATCTCCTCGTCTGGGCAGTCTATCCTGACTCCCAAACCCTTCCATTCCATCAAACTCTTCCACGGGACATACCTCCTTTTATCTCAAACTACCTATTCTTCAAAATGTATACTTTTAATATACCATACCCCATCTTCTTTACACAGAGTAAGATGCTCTTTAACATCTACATACTTCCACTTTAGAACAGGATTTGTTGGGTCTTGACTGGATACCTTGTAAAGACCATATTCAACGAGCGCCCTATTACCTGATACTGTTAGTTTACCGATATGGGAAATAACCCATGCGTAATTACTATCGCCAGCAGCATCATGTACCATAATATCGTAAGCATCAATATAATCTTTTAGACTCTTATCGGCATCAATGCACGACATTTCATCTAAACGGGGAGTATCGGCAGCCATACGGGCTTCTATAAATTCATATACCGTCCAATCTGCATATTTACGATACCTATCAAATTTACATACACGCCACTTGCCATTATCTTTACACAGTGTCACTTTTAAATCCACATTTATATTGACTTTAGCACTAGATAAACTGGGAGATTCAGGAAAAGTCAAAGTAGCCTTTCCATCATATGTAAATATCTTAGCTGTAGCTGTTTCTGTATAATTCCATTGTTTTATAGGTGGAAGTTCTATCTTCAATTGAGGTTTCAACATAGCCTTGGAAACACCCTTTGATGTTGCTATCTTATCGGCCAAAACACCTAAGGCTCGTGATACAGAAGCGTAGTAGCCACCTTCTTTTTTCCAAAACTCTGGTGTAGAATTCATTTCCATCTCTCCAGCATTATATGTGCTAAACGCATCCATAAATCTCTGAGCCACTCTTTCTGGGGAATTATTCCAAACTTCCCATGCCTTATAACCGGCAATACCCAAGATAATAACAACCACAAGGACAAGGGATACAATAATACCCACGCGTCGTCTTTGTGCTTTGATGTCATTAGGATTTTTCATCGGCTTCTTCTGTTTCGCCACTGTCTTCTCCCTCCTCTACATCGCAACCTGCCATTTTTACAATATATGCCCAATAAGCCTTACCACCTTTTATACCCTGTTTACCAGATAACTTCCTCAATTTAGCAACAAGTCTACCACCTTTTAAGTGATCTTTTTCACACAACTGTTTAGCCATTGCATAATCTTCTTCTGGCACATACGGGGAACCTGCAACTTCTCTACCCAGAGGTGTCAGCTTAAGTAACATCTTGGACTTGTCTACAAACTCTACATATCCATGCTTTTCTAACATATCCACAAATGCCTTGAAGTTGGGAAAACCCCATTCTCTCTCCTGGAAAGACCCAAAATGCAAAGCCAATAGCTCTTTTAAGATAGATGGACTCAGCTGATATCCCATTTCTTCGGCCATATAAGCTAACTTCAGCGTAACATCAATAAGAGAACTCATATCAACCTGCTCTTGAATCTGCAGTATAGATTTAATCTCAGGATCTATATCTTTATATGTAAATACAAGGTCAGCAGCCGATGCCAAAGGCCCTGCAAGGGCCATTTCATCGGAAATGATAACGACACGTTTACCATACTTTTTCAAGAGAAATACGAGGGGTAAAAAGTCCAAATCCCCTGTTACCAAGACATATGTATCTACTTCAGGATGCTCCATAAGAGAATCAAAAACATCAACGGCTATTTTCATATCTGCCAAGTTTTTAACGGCCTTATTCTCACCACGTTTGGCAGCATAAGCATAAACAACATCTACACCTTTCATATGGAGATAATTGACAATAGTAGAATGAAGTCCCCAAGACGCATAAGCTCTCATATATACCGACTCTCTTTGGGGAAACATATTGCGTATAAAAACATCCATCTTATCAAAAAACTCAGATGGAGCAACAATATAACGCTCTAAACTCTTCACAAGGTTCTCCAGGTCAATAAAAATATGTACCGCCACCGGTCCACCTCCTACCTTTCACTATCAATTTACTATAATATCATATGTGAACAATAGAAAACTACAAATACTAATTAAGAAATCAGCAGATGGTGATGAAGAGGCTTTTGAAGAGCTCCTTTCGTTGATTGTTCCAACACTCTACAA
>JAMORD010000223.1 GCA_027063755.1 bacterium
AGGTAAGGTTATATCCATTGTAGCCATTGTATTATCACTTGTACTTGTATTTGTATCCTGTGGGGAACATGTCTCCCCACAGGACTTTTCACATACCTTTTCTTTGAAGTGCGATTATGGTGTTCATGAAGAGGGTCCAGAGGCTATTCGTCTGTTTCATGATGCATGTATTTCACCGTGGAATACCCACATTTATCCTCTAATGAATGTCAACTTTAAAGAGGTTCAATATGCCGTGGCCGTATCCACCAGCAAAACTCAAACGGCAACACTCCTTGTGCTATCAACCCCCGACGGCAAGCAGTGGTCTATTCTTGATGCCAAAAAGGTTGTTGTCAAAGCCCCATATACAACCTTTTCCGGTGATATTAAACTGACAACGACGCTGACAATGGCACGGGCTATAGAATTTGCCATTGATGGTACACGGGTTTCTCCAGAACATCCTGACGGTGTTATGCTTATTTACAGTGAATTTGTTATGCCTCATTACAAGCGTCCCAGATGCGCGCTCCAGAATAGGGCTATTGGTGCAATGGTTTCCACATATCTTTACAGAAAAGTATGGGTGCACGACATCGGTTGTCAGGTATATGTGGAGAAGATGCCTGTTAAAGTTAGAGTTATTAAAGCCCCGGCGACGGCAACAGTATATGTACTGACCGAAACAGGTACATTATCAAGAGACTGGCAGCTTGTCGGCACTATGTCTTTGCCATCTGCGGAAAAGGTGTATACATCAACATTTACTGTGGGTAGTGAAGTGAGATTTGTAAAAATAGAAACCTCTCAGCTGTCTGATTATTCATGGGTTGTTACATCTAAAATGGCATCTGAAAAGTAGGGGGTGATGACATGCCCGTGATAAAGGTGCAGGGAGGTAGCTGGGAGCATTACGATAAGCTTGTATGGAAGATAGTAGAGAAGGCTGTTGCCTTACTTGGTGGTCCGAGGCATCTGATACTTCATCGTAATCTGACATGGCTTCCTTCACTTGTAGAGGCAGCGTATGTATGGCTGCTTTATGACATGGGGAGAAAAACCCAGAAAGAGATTGCCGCTCAACTGGGTCTTACAACGACAACAGTTTCTAAGATACTGTCTGCAAAGCCAGAAGAGGTTAAAAAGAAAATAGAGGAAGGGGCAGATGTTGATACCCATGTAGCCGGTGGACTTGCCCGCTGGGCTTATGAGGAGCTGAAGAAGGAGGGTATGTTGAAGTGAGAACAGACCTTGATACACTGAAGGCACTGTTGCTTGATGCTGTATTTGTTGCCACTGCCGTTGTGCTGGCCACTGTGATACATTCCGTAGGTGGCAAGGTTGCAGGTACTATGTGGGTGCCTATGTGGTGGGGTGCCTTTGTTGCTGGTATGCTGATAGGTCCCATACATGGTCTTGTAGTTGGATTGTTAACTCCCCTTGTGTCTTTTATTGTTAGAGGAATACCTCCGTATCCTTTTTGGCTGATATTTGCTATTGAGATTGGTATCTATGGTTTTATGTGGGGAGCATCATCTGCTATTGTTAGAAAGATAACGAAAAACCGTTATGTGGATTTATATTCTTCCAGTGTTCTTGGGCTGCTTATGGGAAAAATTGCCGCAGCCCTTGTACTCATGTTTGTTATTCCTTCACTGGCTCCTAAAGTGGCGTCTAACTTCTTTGTTGCATTTATGAGCGTTCTTGTGTACTGGACACTGAAGTCTTTGCCTGGTATAATACTTCTTCTCGCTGTGGGGCCCATTGTTGTGCTTCAGCTTAGTGCTATAGTAGATATGGCGGGAAATAATCTAAAAAGTCGTTTGGAGAGTGATTGAAGATGGATACAGGCAGAGAGGTTAATATACGAAAGTACCTTGCCATGTGCGGAATAGATTCTCGTCGCAAGGTAGAGAAACTTATAAGAGAGGGCAATATCCGTATTAACGGTAAGCTCGCCAAGCCTACAGATACTGTGAAAATAGGTGTGGATAGGGTAACACTGGGTGGTAAGGTGCTAAAGCCAGAACCTCCTGTCTATATCCTGTTTCATAAGCCAAGGGGTATTATTACATCTAAAAAAGATGAAAAGGGTCGTATGACAGTTATGGATATGCTTCGGGGAATCGTTATGGCCAATATCTTCCCTGTAGGTCGTCTTGATAGGGATAGTGAAGGGCTTTTACTTATTACCAATGATGGGGATTTTGCCGACCTTATGCTTCATCCCAGATATGGTAAAGAGAAGGTATACGAGGTCTTTGTAGAAGGCATTATTACATCTAAAGACATCAAACAGATGAAGGAAGGTATATACACCGGTGGGGAATTGCTCAAGGCCAAAGATGTAAAGATTCTCAAGAAAGGTATGGGTAAAACACTTCTTGAAATAACCCTTTCGGAAGGGAAAAAGAGACATATTAGACGCATGCTGAGTGCTCTTGGAAAGAAAGTGATTACCCTTAAACGTATTTCGTTTGGTCCTTTTACACTGAAGGGTATTCAGAAGCCGGGTACCTACAGATTTTTAACAGATAAGGAAATTGAGGAGATTGTTGAACCCCTGAAAAAGCAGTTTTATGAAAAGCAGAGATCTCGTAGAAGGCGTGGACATCACCCAAGGCGAGGTGGGAGGAGATAGCCGTGAAGCTTACTATACTTTACGATAATGAGCCGAAAAATGGTTTACAGCCCGATTGGGGATTTTCTGCCCTTATAGAAACAGACAATGGTAAAAAGGTGCTATTTGATGCTGGTGAGAGACCCGATATCTTGAAATATAATATTGAAACACTGGGTATCTTAAAACCCGGTGACCATATAGATCATCTTGTGATATCTCATGCCCACCACGACCATATAGGTGGACTGCCCTATGTGTTTTCTGCTTTTTCTATAGATCATGTCTGGCTTCCCCGTGATGCCGTGATTGCCGGTATACCCGATGGTGTCACTGTGCATAGAGAGGCTGAAGGTTGGATAGAAGAGGGTGTATACTTGCTGAAAAATCTTCCATCTCGTGCCATTATGGAGCAAGCATTATTTCTTAAAGGTGAGCATGATGTGTTGCTTGTTGGTTGTAATCATCCTGGCCTTTATACAGTTCTTGAACAGGTCAATAGTCGCATGGGTAAACACCCCGATTGGGTAATAGGAGGACTGCATCTGTATCGGACACCTGGCCATGTTATAGAGAAGATGTGGAATGACCTGAGGTATAAACTGAAGAAAGTGGCCCCCCTACACTGTAGTGGTGATAGGGCTAGAAGAAGGTTATCCCTTGATTGGAAAGAAGGCTATCTTGATATTGGTCTAGGCGATACTATAGAAGTATGAAAGGGGGCATTTGCCCCCTTTTTATTTCTTCAAAACCTCTGGATTGACAATGTTTTCTGGTATCTTGCCCGTTAGCACTGATACGATACTGGATGCTGCCATTTGGGCCATCTTACCTCTTGTTTCCTCAGATGCGCTACCAATATGGGGAGCCAGCACTACATTATCCATTTTTATAAGTTCCGGGTGTATCTTAGGTTCATGTTCAAAGACATCAAGTCCTGCACCTTTGATTTCGCCATTTTGCAGTGCCCATACAAGTGCCTCTTCATCAACTATAGGACCACGGGCTATGTTTATAAGATATGCACTATTTTTCATCTTCTTGAATGCCTCTTTATCCAGAAGATGCCTATTTTCTGGTGTCAGTTTGGCACATATGATGACAAAATCACTTTCTCTTAGTAGGGTGTCCAAATCTACCTGTCTTGCATTGAGAGATTTTTCTGTTTCCTTATCGGCTTTTATAGGGTCGTAGTAGAGTACATTCATGTCAAATCCCTTTGCCCTTTTGGCAACAGTTCTGCCTATACGACCAAATCCTATAATACCCAGTGTCTTTCCGTGTACATCGGTGCCCAGCAGTAGCATGGGGCCCCAAGTTTTCCACTGTCCACTACGGGCATATTTATCTGCTTCAACAACTCGTCTTGCAGTGGCCATAAGAAGTGTCCAACCAAAATCTGCTGTTGTATCGGTAAGCACGCCTGGGGTATTGGTAACAATGATTCCTCTCTTTGTAGCCTCTTCAACATCAATGTTATCGTATCCTACTGCGTAGTTGGCTACAATTTTAAGGTTTTTTCCTGCAGCGTCAAACACCTCTTTGTCTATCTTGTCGGTAAGAAGGCTGAGTATGGCGTCTGCTCCTTTTACCCTACGAAGGAGTTCTTCTCTACTTGGTGGAAGTTCACCTTCATGGATATAAACGTCCCATCCCTGCTTTTCTAGTAGTTTTAATCCTTTTTCTGGTATTCGCCTTGTGACATAGATGTATGGCATATTCTCCCCTCCTCTACATATTGTTCACAAGTATGGTAGCATTAAAGTGAAAAATAGGAGGTGAAAGTAAACTTGAAAATTGTTGTGGCATTCAATGCGTTTAAAGGGAGTTTATCTCCAGTGCAAGCTGGATATCACTTTATCAAAGGTTGGTCTGCCCGTAGGGTAGAAGATGAGATTGTTCATTTCCCTATAGCAGATGGTGGAGATGGTACTCTTGAGGTGTGGAAATATCACTTCGGTGGGCAGATAGAGTATATAGATGCCCACGACCCATTGATGAGACATGTAAAAGTTCCTGTATTAATTTATCAGGACAAAGCTATGTTTGCCATGGCAGATGTGTCAGGTATAGCATTGATACATGGTGAGGAAAGAAATGCCAAGAGGACGACAACATATGGAATGGGAGAGGTTATTGCCACTCTTATTAAAAGAGGGATTAAAGATATTACCATTAGCGTCGGAGGAAGTGCTACTGTTGATGGCGGAGTAGGATTGTTATTACCTTTGGGAGTAAAGATATATACCGATGGTTATGAGATAAAGCCAGAGGGACAGCTTCTTTTACATGTCAAAGATGTGGATATTTCCCGTGATTTAGGGCTAAAGATCACCGTTGTTTCAGATGTGAATAATCCACTGACGGGCCAGCTGGGAGCAGCATCTGTTTATGGTCCACAAAAAGGACTTTCAGAAAAAGATATTCCAATCTTTGATGAAGCCTTGTATAGATGGGGTGGTCTTGTTGAGAACAAAACAGGGGCATCTGTCTTAAATAAACCTATGTATGGGGCAGCCGGTGGTGTAGCTGTGGCACTGCATCTATTGGGTGATGTAAAAATTGTCAGTGGTATAGAGTTTCTTTTGTCTAAGACCGGTTTCTCTGAAAAGGTGAAAGGGGCACAGGTATTGTTTACCGGTGAGGGTAAAATAGACAGGCAGACATTTATGGGGAAGGCACCTTATGGTGCTGCTAAGCTGTTTAAAGAAGTAACGAGGGGAAAGGTTATCGGTATTGGTGGCAAAGTAGAGCACGAAGAGATAGACTGGAGTATCTTTGACAGTGCCTTCACTTTGGTGTGTGGACCTGTTAGTGTCAATTATGCTATGAAGCATGCAGATAAACTTATGAGGAATATCGGTTTTAGTTTAGCGGGAATGTTCTAGCAAAGGGGGGCTTTATAGCCCCCCTTTGCTATTTTTTATTTAGATACGGCGTTTTTCACATGGCTCATGAATACAGGTTCGGGTACAGCACCTTCAAACTGTCCTTTACCCATCTCGTCGCCAAGACCAATAACGATCTTAGGCACACCGTAAACCTGCCACTCCTGAGAGAGTTTTTCAAATTCCATGGCTTCAATAGTGGCTGCCTCTATGACATTCTTAGAAGCATATGCCATCTGGTGTGCCAGTCTGGCTGCTCTTGGGCAGTAAGGACAAGATGGTGTGACAAACACCCATAGTCTTACACCTTCTGGTAGTTTCTCAAGTTCCTGAACAGTCTTGGGATTAAGACCGTGATCGCCATTGCCGAGCATAATAATATCTTCTAGTATTGTTGCAAACTCATAACCTGCTGGAATACCATAGAAGCGAATACCATAATCATTACCATCATGGTCAAGCAAGATAATACTTGTCATGAGAGGATAGCCGTATGGCTGAGATAGATAATACTTAGAAATCTCCTCTTTCTGCTCGGGATACCTGAGAATCTCCAAAGACAGTTTGTCGGGAACAGCGGAAACGAGTTCCTCAAATAGTTCCTCTGTTGTCTCTGTGTACTGGTTTTTGGGTATATCGGGCAGGTCAATGCCCTTAGGTGGATTAACAAGTACCACCTTTACGGGATTCTTTATCCCGCTAAGTCTCTCTTTTACAGCCTGAATTTCTTTTTCTCCTAAAAGTCCCACAAGACTTCACCTCCAATTAATCTTCTCAGCTACCACTATAAAGTTAGGTAGCCTTAAAATTATACCATATACTCTCTCTGTACTTTTACCAGAATAACATAACTTTGATACAATTTACCAAGTGGAGGTGATAGTGTGAGAGAGATTGTTAGCATAGAAGATGCTATTAATCAGTCAAGCATGAAGACATTTCTTCTTTTTATATTGATGTTTCTTATCTCTGCGGCTTTTGGCTGGGCTGCTGGTTATCTAATAGGCGATAAAACATGGGGTATTACCCTATTTGTGGGCTTTCTTGTATACCAACTTGTCTTTGTTATCTTTTCACGACCTATTACCCTTGCAGCTGTTGGGGCAAGACCGCTTTCACCAGAGCAGTCACTTAAGGCACAGATGGTACACAATATTGTTGAGGAACTTAGTATTGCTGCAGGTGTTCCCAAACCCGAGGTGGGTATAATAGAAAGCGATGTTCCCAATGCCTTTGCCACCGGCCTTTCCCCAAAAAGTGGCATTGTTGTTGTAACCCGTGGCATTGTAGATTTAATGGATAGAGATGAACTTGCCGGAGTACTTGCCCATGAGCTTTCGCACATTAGACACAGAGATATTGTTGTGGGTACGATTGCCGCTGTTCTTGCCATGAGTCTCATGCTAGCTGTTAGGTTACTGATGAGGTTAACATTTTGGGGGGCATTGGGTGGCAGGAGGAGTAGAGATAGAGAAGATAGGAACCCACTGGGTATGATTCTTGCCATACTGGTTGTTATCTTGGCCCCCTTAGCTGCTATGATGGTAAGATTTGCCATATCCAGAGAAAGGGAATATATGGCAGATGCAGGTTCAGCAATGATTACTCGCAATCCTGAGGCATTAGCTTCGGCCCTTGAGAAACTGAAGATGTATCATGAATATTCTCAACAAAGACTTGATGTGCCAGAGGAGTTTTCCCATATGTTCATTTTTGACCCATTATTTGGCGTGTCATCTATATTGTCTGGTTTGTTTGCCACACATCCCCCCGTTGATGAGAGAATAAAGAGACTGAGGAGTATGACGGCACTATGATAGATATTACAACGCCACATGTAGGTGGCTTTTATTGGTGGGATGATAAACCAGCTGTGATAGAGAGTGTATCTGAAAATGGTTTTACAGTTGGTTATTTACATATGTCTCTTCATAGCGGTACACATATTGATTTACCCCAACATGTAGGGATAGATAAAGAAGTTGTCTTAAAAGATGTATACCGTGTTATGGTGGTGCCGCTGAACGGGCTCTGTGAAATAGATGTTAGTGATGTTGAAGGTGTACTTATTAAGACAGGTCAAGGTCCATCTATTGCCGATGGCTCTATAAGTAAGAATTATATGGCTTTAGATGAGAAGAGTGCCATATGTATTGTCAAACAGAGAATTTCTATTATTGGTATTGAGGCCCCATCTATTGAAGCATATGATGGTGATGGTACTATTCATAAGCTGTTTCTGGAGAGGGGAATCCCCATTTTGGAAAATATAAACCTCAGTAATGTTAATGTGGGATTGTATGATATGTATCTGTCTACATTGCATACAGTTATTACCATTGATGCCTTGCCCGCTGTGGCAAAATTGGTATTTATAGGGAGGGATGTATAAATGACTGCTACAACTGCATCGGATTCTATCATTTTCGGCGTTTCTACGGATATGGCCCTTTATGGTGTATTGGTTGTTTCATTGGTGTTGTTTATCTTAGATATTGTGTTGTGGTTTATGAAAAAGGAGTCATATAAATGGTATGTGGGTGGGCCTTATGAGCCAGCTGATTATCTATTACCTCCGGTGTTGGGGCAGGATGATAAAGTGCATTACATAGACAGTATTGCTGCTGCATTTTATAGGCTTATGAAGGAAGGGTATCTAAAAGTTGTTCTTTCCAAGGAAAAGGCCATTATGGGAGAAATGACAAAGATAAAGGTAAAGAAGGTTTCTGTTCCTTCCGATAAGGTTTTATTTTCTGTATATACTCTTATACCCGATGCTGTTACCGAGAGTGGTTTATTCGGGGAAGCACAAACAGATCTTATTGATATAGATGATTTACATACTTATATCTCTAAACTATCTGTAGAGAAGATTTTTAATGACTATAAGACTACTGTTGACGAAGAGTATGAAGAAAGATATGGTAACCCGCGAAAAAGCGTTAAGGTTCTGTCTTACATTGTAGGAATTTTTTCGCTGTTGTGGGCTGGGGTTTCAGGATATATTGGATATACACTGAGACTTGAAACTATGTCCTATGGGATATATGCTATAGCTTTATTACTGGTTATAGTTGGTATTCTTATGTTCCGTATAGACTATATATGGTCTTCGGTGGCTAAGAAGTTTAGGGGCAGGTGGATAGGCTTTAAAAGGGCAGTGGTAAGTGGTGATGTCCAGATTGATGACTTTTATGAACTCCTTGGCTATGCTTTGGCACTTGGTATTTCAGAACATTACCTTGATGTGGTGAAAAAGCAAATTGTTGATGGTAAAGTAAAAGTAGGTAAACCACCGTTTGCTGATGTTGATAAGATGTCTTTTTCTGACATTAGGGCACTTGTTAGTGCAGTTAACATGCTTGCTGGTTCATTGGGAGGCACGAGTAAATAGTGGAGATAAAAAAGATAGAGTATGCCTATTTTATCGTTTATGATGACAAAACAGTTGCGGTTCAGCCTGAAATTATAGATCAGCTTGATAGGTTGGAACGCAAAAGAGTTGTTATACCACCAGATGCCGAAGGTTTATATGTAAAGGCACTTGGAAAGGGTATATCACCGGTTAGAGAACGTTTGTATATATCTGGTGCTACATCAAAGACAGTTAAGGTAGAAGGCTCTCCTTTTTTAGACATACAATTTGAAGATCGCTATGCCGGTAGTTTAACACTTATTGTCAATGAGGTTGGGGAGATAATTATTCCGTCTAAGCTTGTTAAGGCTTCGTTGCAGGTAGATATGGGGAGCAAAATTGTTTTATCTGGTAATTTAAAGAAAACAGAGGTAAAACTCCGCAGGACATCTTCACTTATTATTAGACGACCTGTAGTAGATAGTATTATCTCTGGGGATTTGGCTTCTCTAATTATAGATGTGCCGGGTGAAGAATTTTATACCTATAGTAGTGTATGGAATATCAAGTCATATAAGGTAGAATTTAAGGTAAAAGAACCAGGAGAGGGAGCTCGTATCTATTCCAGTAGATTCCATTTATCATCAAGTGATGCTTTGCTACCATATTATCTGTGTTTTACTGACACCATTGGCAAAGTAGATATATCACTTATGTCTTCTATTTCCGAAAAAGTGAAGGTGTATACCAGTAGTGGTATGGAATTCGGAGGAGTATTTACCAGTAATATTGCTCCTGTAGATGTAATACGAGAGAACCATAAAACCCTATGGCATGAAGTTTTTCCCGGTGAACTACATTTTTCCAGTACAGCCTATTCAGACGAGATCATGCATAAGGGATTACTTTACACAGCCATTGTTAGAGGGCCTAATAAGCCTTATGAAGTTCTTGTTGATATGCTGGGTTTTTATGGGTTGAAAGCTCGTATGTTTTTAACCTTTGATATGAGGATTACCGAGAGTGTCCTTTCTATACTTGAATCTCTAAGAGATATTCCAGAAGATGAAATGCCTATTGGAAACTACATTTCTTCAGATGGGAAAACGGGAATTAGCTTTTCTATTGCGTCTTTTTCTCTTCCTATAACATTTGCTGGAGCGGTATTTGATCCCGATGACTATGTTATAGTGAAAATCTTTGGTGAAGATAGAATTTATAAACTGATGCTTTCCCGAGAAAGACTTATAACCCTTATGAGAGGGTGGAATAATATGACAAAGGAGGTATGAATGTGAAGAAAGGACTTGTTTTGTTTTCAGGAGGACTGGATAGCCTTGTTGTTTCACTGCTTCTGAAAAGACATGGTGTCCCCTTTGAAGGGGTGTATTTTGATGTACCGTACTTTGGCAGTTTAGACAAAGTTCGCCGACTTGCTATGATGCACGATATCCCTCTACATGTCATTGACTTTTGGGATGATATGCAAAAAATCATAAGAAAACCACGGTGGGGGTATGGTAGGGCTCTCAATCCATGTGCCGATTGCCATTTTCAGATGATAAAAAAAGCTCTTGATATGAGACATGTCTTTGGGGCTGACTATGTTGTTACAGGTGAAGTGCTTGGCGAGAGGCCTATGTCTCAAAGACGAGAGATTCTTGATGACCATCTGAGGATATTGGGAGAGGAAGCTGACTTGTTGTTAAGACCTATGTCAGCAAAGTTGCTTCCCCCCTCAAGACCTGTAAGGGAGGGATGGGTGCCTGATGATATTCTGCTTGATTTTAAGGGGAGAAACAGAACACATATTATAGATCTTGCAAAAAAACTTGGTGCCAAAGAAATACCTACTCCAGCAGGTGGATGTTTGCTAACGGAACATGTTTATGCTCGCAGGTTGTGTTTACTTATGGGGCTTATAGATTATGTGCCCCGAGATTTTGTGTACATGCTAAAAATAGGTAGACACCTTATTAAAGATGGTGGAAAACACTGGCTTGTTATAGCCCGTAATAGAGAAGAATCTGTGGAACTAAAAACCGTATACAATAGACAGGGTCTTCCCTTTGAAGGTATACAAACAGGACCGTTTGCTGTATATTACACATTTGGGGTAGAGCCTGATGATCCCAAAGATATTGCATCTTATGTGGCATATTACTCCTCTAAGATACGAAAAATGGGCAAAGCCGATTATCGTTATGGTGAAGAGGATGTCGTATCGGTAATACCCCAAAACCCTGAAGATAGTGGATGGACTCATCTTAGTGAAAGCAAGATTATGTGTCCTTTAAAGGGGATGATATTGTGAAGGTTAGGCTATTTGCTAGATTTAGGGATGTGCTCGGTGAATATGTAGAGTTGGAAAATGTTGAGACTGTGAAGGATTTGAAATCACATCTTCAGGCTTTGTTTTCTGCAAAGGGCTTAGATGATACTGCTATACTTATAGCTATCAATGGTTCATATGTAGATGATGATTACGAAATACAGCCTGATGATGAAGTTGTTGCCTTTCCACCAGTATCTGGGGGGTGATTATATGGCTAAACTTCATAAAGACAAAATAATATATGAAATACCTACCATTCCAGAAGTTGGGGCATGGGTAATTTTTCGCGGTGTTACAAGGGCTGATGGGCGTTATGGAACGACTTTGGCTTTAGAATACGATGCCTATGAGCCTATGGCAATCAAAGAGATGGAGCGAATAGAAAGCGAGGCCAAAGAGAAATTTGGTGTTATATTTGTTGATATTCACCATCGTTTAGGACGTGTAGATGTGGGACAGGAATCCATGATTGTTATTGTTGGCTCCGCCCATAGAAAAGAAGGTTTTAGGGCCTTGGAGTGGGTGGTTGATGAGGTAAAGCATACAGTTCCTATATTTAAGAAAGAGATAAATAGAGAAGGCGAGTTCTGGATAGAGGAGGGAACACCAGGCGGAAGGGGAGAGGGTTAAACCTCTCCCTTTATAAGGATTTTTCCTATAGAAATGTCGTCAACAATCCATTCATAGCAGTGCCAGTCTTGCCACACACCGCTGTCACATGCCGCACGCACGCCGGGAAGTATTTCCTCAATATGTTTACCTAGTATCTCCTCAATAGGTTTGTCTATTAGAGAAGCAAATGCTTTGTTGACCTTATTAATAATACCGTTTTCGTCAATGGCTACAAGTGGGTATGGTGTAGAGTCAATGATACCAAGCCATTCTGATCTTGACTCTTCAAGCCTCTGGGCCCAAGTGGCTTTTTCCTGCCTCAGTCTAATCCACATCTTTATAGTAGATTTCAGGTGTTCTTGTATTTTATCTCCCAGTATCAGAGTATATTCCTCGTCTCTATAGGTTATTGTGATTGTGTCTACTTCGGTAATATCCGCTTTGCCATATAATATGTGTCCATCTTTTTCTACCCTTGTAGGTATGCCACTACGTTCCATAATTTGGGCCAATGTAATGACAAGATTTTCGTCAACATATTCTGTTTTTAATGTGTGTTCTACAATGCCTTTAAGAAGGGCACTTTCTTTGGCACGCATTTTTAATAGATTTTCAAGTTTCTTAGCGTATAAAATGTTGCTGGCGTAAATGCTAATAAACCTTGTTACCAATTTGATGAAGTAGGTATTAGATCTCATCTCATCTGAAGATACCTCCGATAATGTAGAAAACACTACCAGTTTGTATTGATATTCTCTGATGTCTACATTGAGTATGAAGAAGTGAAGTTGCGACTTTTCGTCATAGAATATTTCGTCTTCCTTATCTATATGTTTTTTAATTATATCAAGGCAATGTTCTATGTTCTCGTTTGTTGCGTATAGTATATTGCCCTCTCGGTCAAGTAAGCATGCATATTCCATACCTGATATTTGTCTTGCGAATGTAGTGAATTGCTTTAATAAAGTGTCTATATCGGTGATGGTAATAGCTTTTTCTATGAACTGGAGTAGTTCTCTAAGTTTAACCATTTCTGCGAGGTGGGTTTCAATAACCATCATATTCTCCATGTATATGCCCAAAGATGGGGCAAGATTTTCCAAGATGGAGACTATATGGGTTTTCTCATTATCGGGTATTTCTTTGGAAAAATATAGCATGAGTACACCTTTTTTTTCTTTTAGAGCTATTAGAGGAACAACGAGGATAAATCCTTCCTTAGCACCTAATACGGAGGCTGCAGGATCTGCTGATGCAGGTAGGAAAGTTGTTTTCCCCAGTAAGAATGCTTGCACAAGACCCGGTGGTAGGGTAGGAGATGGTTTGGGGTGGCCGGCATATGATATAAGTGATAGCATGTCTGTTTCAGGTAGATATTTGTAGAGGTATACACCAGATGCACTAAATGCATCTTTCGTTTTCACAAGGAAATTTTTCAGCTGTGTTGTGAAATCGCTGCCTTTTTCGGGAACTCTGAAGAAAGCAAGCAAAGTGGATAAGAAATCATTTTGTTTTTCCAGCTGGGTTTTTAGCGACCGCTCATTTTCGTAAAGGTATGTTAGTTCTTCTTGCTGTGCCATAAGTTGTTCACTCATGGCAGTGAGTTCTTCCCTTGCAGCCATCAGTTCGTTCATCTGGTATTCCAATTGATTACGCTGATCCTCTTTTTCTTTAATGAGTGTGCGAAGTTTTCTTGTGGCATTTGTAAGCTGAATATGGTATGCAATTCCTACACTGATAATACCTATTACGGCAAGAAGTATATAGTAAAGAAGAGTACTTCTGGAAAATGTTTGTTCTTCCTGTCCAAACCACTTGCTGCTGATTTCGGCCAGTTTCCCACTTTCTGACATATCCTTGATTATTTCATCTATTTTATAGGCTAAATCTTCATGGTTTTTATTTATCGCTATGGCATGCCATTTATGACCACCGGGGAAGTCAATAGGTAGGGGATATACGGTGTCTGCTGCATTTTTTAAATAGTTGTCAAGATAATACTGAACGATATATTCATAGCCCATAAGCAGGTCTATTTTGTTTTCAATGAGTGCCTTAATAGCTTCTTCAACACTGGGATATTCTTTGATAAACAGAGAAGGAAAGTTTTCTCTAATATAGACTTCCGCGGATGAGTTTTTTAGAACACCAATGGTTAAGGGGGATACGGGATTTTTAAGGTCGTCAATAGATTTTATATATTTGTGTTTTATCGTGTACATTTTGTATCTCAGAATATGTAGGGGAGTGGTGAAGTAATATTTTTTCTTTCGCTCTGGTGTTATACTCATTCCCATGATGACCTGTATCTCGTCTTTATCAAACATTTCCATGATTTGAGGACCAGATTCTACCACTGCCTGGGTATGGTAACCTTCTTCTTCTAATTTTGGGGCAATATAGTTATATATATCTACATAAAATCCCTTTACTTCACCATCTTTATCTTTCCATGAATATGGGGGAAAATCTTTGTCAATGCCGAAATATATAGTTTTCGTTTTTGGTTGCGCATAGACAGGGGGGATAAATGCGAACAAATAAGTAAATAGAATTACTAATAACAGATACACTAATAGCCACTTTTTCTTCTTCACTGACCTTCCTCCCTGTGTACAGGTAGTTTCATAGAGTATTATATCAAGGGGGTGATACTTTGAAGGTAGAAATTAGAGATCATACTGCCGATGCTGTTCTTGCTGTAGAAGGACAGTCATTAGAAGAGGTTATCTCTGGCTTTGTGATTGGACTGTCAAATTATGTCTGGGGAGATGCTGCTTGTTCAGATGATACTTTACCTGTCGTTTTCAGTGGGGATGGTCCTGATATGACGTTTGCTCTATCATCTTTGCTTTCTGAGCTGTTATACCTTATTGAGACCAAACATGCCAGAGTGCTATCTGTGGAGAATATTGATTATAGTCGGAAAGATAGTTTGGTAAATATAACTGTAAAGGCAAAGGTTTGCAAGGGTAAAGATCGTCCTACGGGGGAGGAAGTCAAGGCTGTTTCCTTCTCTATGAACTGGGATGTGTCTGTCATATTAGATTTGTGAGGTGAAGCATATGAAGGGGCTTAAAGAGATAAATAAGTTTGTATACGAGGTTTCCAAAGAGGGGAATATGCGTGTTCCTGCACGACTGTATGTTTCGTCAAGATTGCTGGAAGCTGTAGAGAATGGGGCTATTACCCAGCTAAAGAATGTTGCAACCCTTCCCGGTGTTGTGAAGTATGCCATAGGTATGCCCGATATTCATTGGGGCTATGGGTTTCCTATAGGTGGGGTGGCTGCGTTTGATGTGAAAGACGGTGTTATTACTCCTGGCGGTATTGGTTTTGATATTAACTGTGGTGTAAGACTACTTTTAACTCCGTTGACATGGACCGATGTTGAAAGTAGACTTGATAGAGTGCTTTCAGCCATTTTCAATACTGTGCCTGCTGGTGTGGGAGCTGAAAGCGATTTAAAGCTAAAGAGGGTTGATATGGAGAGGGTACTGAGATTTGGTGCCAGGTGGGCAGTAGAAAATGATATGGGACTGCCAGAAGATTTAGACAGAACAGAAAATCGTGGAGAGATGATAGAGGCCGATCCTGATGAGGTGTCTTCTAAGGCATTTGATAGGGGGAAAAAACAGCTGGGTACACTGGGGGCAGGTAATCACTTTATAGAAATTCAGGTTGTTAGCAATATATTTATGCCCGATGTGGCCCGTAAGTGG
>JAMORD010000224.1 GCA_027063755.1 bacterium
CCCCATAGCACTAAACAGCTGTGGAATGGTTGACGCCGTGTCAGACACAGGTATCCATATTTTGCCATCATTTGCCTTGTGAGGAGTAAAGCCCATCTGCTTCAGCTTTTCTACAACACAGTCTTCTTTACCCTCTTTTACTCCAATGACAATCATATTACCACCTATTCCCTTCTTAAGTGCTTCTGGGGTATCAAGGGCCAAAATCTTACCGTGATCCATGATTGCCACCCTATCAGCATATTCAGCTTCATCCATATAGTGAGTGGAGAAAAATACCGTCGTTCCAGTAGAGCGTATATTTTCAACATAGTCCCAAATCTTAGCTCTATTTTGTGGATCAAGACCTGTTGTGGGCTCATCTAAAAAGAGCACCTGCGGAGTATGCATGAGTCCACGAGCAATCTCAAGCCTCCTACGCATACCACCAGATAGATGCTTAACGAGTCTTTTCTTTACACCTTTCAACTCAACAATATCTAGCACCTCATCCATGCGCTTCTGAAGTTCTTTGCCATAAATTCCATAAACATAACCATGAATTTTCAAATTGTCCTCAACAGTAAGGCGGGAATCAAGAGACGGATCTTGGAATACTACACCAATACTTTGTCTTACCTGTAATTTTTCCCTGACAACATCGTGTCCTGCCACATAAACCGTACCCGCTGTTGGCTTAAGCACAGTAACCAAGATATTTATCGTTGTTGACTTGCCGGCACCATTGGGTCCAAGAAATGCAAATAGCTCTCCCCTCTTAACATCAAACGATATGCCTTTAACTGCTTCAAAATTTCCGTATTTTTTTACCAAGTTTTCTACATGTATGGCACTTTCCATACATCCCACCTCCTTATAAACATCGTTCACAATATAATCATACCACATTTATAAACACTGTTTACAGCTACTAAATAAGAGTAAGTTAACATATCGGATCGTCAAAACAAGAAAAAGGGGCGATAAGCCCCTTTGTGGAGCCGGGAGCGGGACTCGAACCCGCGACCTGGTGATTACAAATCACCCGCTCTGGCCGACTGAGCTATCCCGGCATCCAGCCCATCTGACTCTCGCCAGTCGCAAAATGATTATACCAGAAAAAGTGTTCTAAGTAAAGACCTACTTCCAAGTTTATTGAGCGGTCTATTGCCGTTACCACACTGGTGGCTCATAATACAGGCAGGACATCCCTTTTTACAAGTGCAGTCATCAAGACGACGGGCAGCATACACCACAATATCTTCAAATTTCTCGTATATGCGCTCGGCTATACCTACACCACCGGGATGACTATCGTAAATATATACTCTTGCCTGCTCTCTAACATCAAGTGTAATATTGGGAAACTGCTGTTTCTCTTCTACATACACAAGGGGGGCAAATTCTATCTCCTCAATAATATGTTTGTAAATAGATGGTATAGAATAACCTCCTACATCATCTGGTGAGATAGATATGAGAGGCAGCACATTAATAAGAATATGCTCCAGCGCATGCAGAGAACCTGCAAATATTTCATCTGTTGTTATGGAAGCTGTGCCCAGCATAGGTATATGCAAGTGGAACATAGAGGACGACACCTCTAAATCATCACGATAAACATCAAACCACACCCCTTTTGTCAGAAACTTACGATACAATGGCGCATTGTAAAGGTAAACACCCGTTTTATCAGAATATCCCACAGTGTAAGATTCTATTTCCAGCACTCCCTCATAAACAGGTCTTCTACCTACTATTTTACGGGACCTTATATCAATA
Organism: bacterium; assembly: GCA_027063755.1. Taxonomy (GTDB): domain Bacteria; phylum Coprothermobacterota; class Coprothermobacteria; order Coprothermobacterales; family JAADFF01; genus JAADFF01. Next base: position 1,762 of record JAMORD010000224.1, read on the forward strand.
ACCCTAATGTCTTCCCAACCCACAGGCATAGTTTCAGAAATACCATGAACAGGCTTAACCCCAACAAACTTCTTTTCTAAATCTATAAGCTCCACAACATAAGATTTTCCCATATAAAAATATGTGCTACCGGGATAATGTTTTTTCAAAACCCTCCACATCTGCACTTTTTCTATCATATTGCCCGTTTCCTCATCGGTAATGTGGAAACTGACACTATCTCCCTCATCCAGTGATACTTCGTGATGGGGCTTGGCATCAAGAAGCACCATGCCCTTATCAGAGTCTACAAGTTTGTCTTTATTTTGCTCAACAAACACATCTATAACTTCTCTGGGAAAATATTTCCCATCCATATCATCTTTCAGCGGATATTCCCAGATGGCACATTTTATCTGCTTGAGTCCTATATCCATATTGGTAATATCCAGATGAAGCGGTTCTCCCCTACGGGCAAGTACTATCTCGGGGTGATCATAAATATACATATCCAAAGCATTAGACGATTTTAGCACTGTGAAAACATATCCATGAGACTTCCTACCAGCACGCCCTACCCTTTGCCAAAAAGAGGAAAAACCTGTTGTAGGAAAACCGTATAAAATCGTTACATCAATATCGCCAATATCAATACCCAGTTCCATAGCCGAAGTTGTCAAAAGAAAAGATATATCGCCATTACGCATAGCCGATTCTATCCTTCGTCTTTCATCGGCATCATAGCCTGCACGATATGGAGCAACCTCATCACCATACTCTCCAGACTTCATAGCATAGTAAATGCGCTCCATCTCCTCACGGGAGTTAAAAAACACCATACCCCTATATCCGTAATCTATAAGCTGCTGTACAAGAGATATAAGGAGTCGTCTCTCCTTTCCAGAAGATGT
>JAMORD010000225.1 GCA_027063755.1 bacterium
GCAAGGCGGGCCGCCGTCTTCATACCACTGAAAGAAAAGTCATATGTCTCTTCTTTAAAACGGGGTATGGTAAAGTGGGGATACTGGCCCCTATACTCTAGGGCCATCTTATCTATATGGGGCCCTGCCGGGTAATCTATACCCATAACCCTACCAACTTTGTCAAGCACCTCTCCCATGGCATCATCTCGGGTATCGGCAATAAGCGATACCCTATCAACATCGTGGTATTCAACAACAACCGTATGACCTCCAGACACAATCAGTGCCCTATACGGAAAAGATAGTTCTGGATAGGCAAGCCTTGCCACATAGCCGTGGGCTATGACATGGTCTACCCCCACAGCAGGCACGCCAAGTGCAGTGGCAAGAGCCCTTCCAAACGATGCTCCCATTAGCAGGGCCGGTTGAAGTCCCGGAGACATGGTAATGGCAACAACATCGGGGCTCTCTACCGACACCTCTGCAGTGATATCTTTATACATCTGATATAGCACCTCAAGGTGTCTACGAGACGATGCCTCAGGCAACACCCCACCAAATATCTTATGAAGATCTATTTGAGATGATACCCTATGAGCCAGAACCTCTTCATCTTTGATAACGGCCATAGCCGTTTCATCACATGATGTCTCTATACCTAAAACAACCATATATTCACCTCTTTCATACGGCTATATCTATCTTGTGTTTCTGCAAAGCGCCTTTTATGGTATCAGAACTAATTCCCAACCTCTCATATTCTTTGATAAATGCCTTCACAACCTCTTTCACCGAGTCATCCCATATACCCTCGCTCTTCAAACGGGCAACCTCTGCCACAAAGTCACCAAAACCGCCACTGAGATCTGCTATATACAACCTGTGTGTGGCAATATCGGAGCTGGATACAACAGACAGCCCCCTCTCACCTAGTATCCTCACCGCCTCTGTTCTCTTCTTTATAAGGTCTGATAGAATGGCCCCTTCATGCTGAAGGGCATCCATAATCTCATCGGGCGAGGCATCGCTCTTGCGGAAATATAAAAGACCAGGCACCGATGCAAGTGCCAAATCGTCTTCCTTCTGAGACTCTGCAATAGCAACTTCCTCTGGTATATGGGCCTGGGTCTCCTTTACGGTAATCACCTGTTTCTTTTCAGCAGGCACAACGGCATACAGAACACCTCTTCTTCCCATAACAAACACAGGCCTTCTGTATACAGCCCCTTTCTTCTTCAGGCTCTCTAAAATGCTATCTTCGTCATCAGCAGACTCACCATATGGCAGTGGGTATACAAACGACAAAAGCATATATTCCTTTTCCTTATGCTTCTTTAATGCACCTCCTATTGTACGGGCTGCAATATGCCCTTTACCACTTTTCACAGGCACCGTCTTCGTATCAATAAGGTATCTTTTACCTTCCAAAGATACCTCTACAATGCCATCGCTAATATTCATATCATCAATATCTACACCGAAGCGAAATACCAGTGTATCAATAACGGCAGACAAGAAGATGTCTTCACATTTATTCATACTATCTATAAATAATGCCAACGAAGGTTTGCTTTCTAACCTGAGGGTAACTCCCTCCATCAGACTAACGATAATCTGACCCATAGAATATCACCTCCCAAACTTCTATTTTTATTTTACTGGAAAGGCACCTTTTCGTCTGATAAAATATGCCCCAGATGATATACAAGGGAGGTGTAAATAGTGGACGCAACAACCACGGCAACTACTGTGGCAAGTGCTGGATTGGGACTTTCTAATGAGATCTGGTGGATTATCTTACTCTTTGTAGGACTCTCACTGCAAATTCTCTTCTTCTACATCTGGGGCAAAGAAGGCTTATTCCTTAATGTTATTACTGGCACTATCATTGCCAACCTTCAAGTTGTGAAGACCATTGTCCTATTTGGATTCGCTGCAACACTGGGTAATGTTGTTTATGGTTCCATCTTCTTATCAACTGATCTTTTAGAAGAGCTATATGGAAAAGAAGAGGCACGCAAAGCCGTATGGTTCGGTTTTGCATCCCTCATCACCATGACCGTTCTCATGCAAATAGCACTGCAGTTTAAACCATCACCAGAAGACTTTTCCCAGCCCCACCTTGAGGCAATCTTTTCCATTATGCCTCGTATAGCACTGGGTAGTTTAACAGCATACCTTGTAGCTCAGCACCACGATGTGTGGGCATTTGGTTTCTGGCGTAAACTAACAGGAGGCAAACATCTGTGGCTAAGGAACAACCTATCTACAATGGTATCTCAGCTCATTGACACAACTATATTCTGTACCATTGCATTTTGGGGTGAATTCCCCATGAATATATGGTGGCAGATTTTCTGGACCACATATATCTTTAAATTCATTGTAGCCATCTTTGATACACCTTTTATCTATTTGGGAACATATATAGCGCGTAAGGTGCATGGCATACCACCAAGACCTGTAGAAGAGTAAAAAACATACGGGGCGGAGGGATATCCTCCGTCTTTCCACATTCTATTAAAAACATTCAATTAAAAGCATAACAAATAGGGCCCCCATACGGGGCCCCTTTATATAGAAACGGTGAGCGGGTTGGGAGTATTACTGATTTTTATACTGTCTTGCCTCTTTCGTAGAAGGCACCTTCACGCTAAACTCAAGTC
>JAMORD010000226.1 GCA_027063755.1 bacterium
ATAACACCTTGGTATCGGCCACAATAACACCATCTCTAATAACCCTAATACGGGCATTACGGCTCATCTTACCATCGGTCACATACAAACCGGCAACAGTGCCAACCTTAGGTACCTTAAATGTCTTACGCACCTCGGCATGCCCAATAACCTTCTCCACCTCTTTGGGCTGAAGCATCCCCTTCAGCATAGCCTCCATCTCTTCAAGAAGCTGGTAGATAACACGATAAGTTTTAATAATAATTCCCTTGCTCTGAGCCAATTTCTGAACCTTACCCGGCGGTCTAACATTGAAACCGAGAATAATGGCCTTTGACGCTTCAGCCAGCATCACATCGTTTTCGGTAATAGCACCAATACCTGTATGAATAATATTAATATCCACATCTTCTGGCTTTTTCATCTTAAATAGGGCCCCTTTAACGGCCTCAAGTGAACCATCGGTATCGGCTCTAAGAATAATATTGAGTACCTGCTTATCTCCTTGATTAACATACAAATCTTCAAGAGACAAAACCTTATGCCTTTCTTTCTGCTCTTTCTCTTTTCTCTTTTCAAGCTCCTTTTCGGCAAGTTCTCTTGCAATACGCTCATTTTCAACTACTTTTAACTTGGCACCGGCAGATGGAACATCAGACAACCCCATAATCTCGCCGGGAAGACCAGGAGTAACTTCTTTTATCTGTCTGCGTTTATCATCAAAGATAGCCCTGACCTTACCATGTACCGTCTCAATAACGACGGCATCGCCTTTGTGAAGCGTGCCATCTTTGACAATAACGGTGGCAACGGGCCCTCTACCTTTATCAAGCTTGGATTCAATAATAAAACCTCTTGCGGGTGCCTCGTAGTTGGCAAGAAGTTTATCTTCAAGCTCAATATCCGCAACAAGGAGAATGGTCTCAAGAAGGTCTTCAATCCCTATCTTCTTCAAAGCTGAGACATTGACATAAGGGGTTGTGCCTCCCCACTCTTCAGGAAGCAAATCGTATTGCGAAAGCTGCTGCTTGACAATATCGGGATTGGCACCGGGCACATCTATCTTATTGACGGCAACAATGATAGGCACACCGGCAGCTTTGGCATGATTTACCGCCTCTATAGTTTGGGGCTTAACACCCTCTGTTGCGGCAACAACAAGGACAACAATATCTGTAACCTGTGCACCACGGGCACGCATAGCCGTAAACGCCTCATGGCCTGGTGTATCAATAAATGTAATCTTTCTGCCATTGATTTCAACAACAGACGCACCTATGCTCTGTGTAATACCACCGGCTTCACGGGCTGCAACTGAGGTACCACGAATAGCATCAAGGAGTGTTGTCTTACCGTGGTCAACATGACCCATAACGGTAACAACCGGTGGTCTAGGCTTCAACTTAGACCTATCAACAACCTGAATCTCTTCCTCTTCTTCTTCCTCGGTTTCTTCCTTCCACTCATAGAGAAAAGAATACTCTTCAGAGAGCACTTCAAGAACCTCATCGTTTACCTCAGATGTAGGCTTTACCATCATGCCCTTCATGAACAAGGCTTTAACAAGATCTGTAGCAGATACACCAAGCATCTCTGCCACATCACCAAGTGTTGCCCCTCTTTCTAGCTCCAGTATCTTGATCTCCTCTTCCATTGCTTCCTTTTCTACCTCTTCCATCTCCTCAGATTGCGTCTTTCCCTCTGTTTCTTTCTCTTCCAAAGACACTACCTCTTCCTTATTTTCTACGATTTCTTCATCGTCGGAAACAACTTCTACAGTTTCTTCCTCTTCACCATATATCTCCCTTATGGCATCTGCCGTTTCATCGTCAAGGGTAGACATATGGCTCTTTACCTCAACACCCAGCTCATCAAGTTTATGTATGAGTTCTTTACTACTGACTCCCAGCTCTTTGGCAAGCTTGTAAACACGAATTTTACTCACTCACATCACCCCCTTCTGTTTCCTCAGGGGCTCCGAGCTCTACTATGTCTATATGCCAACCTGTCAGTTTCTCTGCCAGCTTGACATTGAGTCCCTCTTCCCCTATTGCCTGTTTTACATTGGTATGGTGCACATATACCTTAGCCAGTTTATGTTCTGGATCAACAATCTCAACATTGTCTATCTCAGCAGGAGCCAATGCGTTCTTGATATACTCTGCTGGCTCTGCAGACCAGCGTATCACATCAATCTTTTCTCCTCTTAGTTCCCTCTGCACATCTTTAATACGCCTACCCCTTGGCCCTATACAGACCGCCACTGGATCTATACGGCTATCAAGTGATAGCACAGAAACCTTTGTGCGTTTGCCGGGCTCTCTTGCAACATCTTTAACCTCAACAAAGCCCTTACCTATATCGGGCACTTCCCTTTCCAGCAATAGTTCAACAAGTTTGGGATCGCTACGAGATATAATGAGGTCAAAGTTGCCCTTACCCTTGCCTATACGCTTGACCTCTCTCAGGTAAAAGTCATACCACTCACCGCGTTTATATGTATCGCCAATAATCTTGCCATCTTTCTTGTAAGCCCTCACCTGCTCTTCAGGTGGAAGCATTGTATCAACACCTTCAATATCAACTCTGACCTTTAGGGTAGGCTGTCCCCTATACATACCCTTCTCCACCCCAATAATGCGTCCTCTTACCAGCGTGCCC
>JAMORD010000227.1 GCA_027063755.1 bacterium
CTATTATCACTTCCTTGAGGTAATTTGCCACTTCGGGAGTTAGGACTTTTTGTCTATATTCTGTTGAAAAAACTATGTGGTAATTGCAGTTATATACACAAGTTCTTCCTCTTTTTATATTAGGTTTCTGGTTTACTTTCTCTGTTCATATAGTATATCATATTTACATAGAAAAGTAGGATAATAACGCTTGTTTACGCATGACATATAGTCAGTAGTAAATTATACCGTGTGCTAAAATGAGAAGCTTCACACTTCCCCTTTTCTTTATTCCTATAAAAGGTTATCTCTCTATGCTTACCTTTCTCTCTGCTCCATCCCAACCGACCTTTGCCTCAAATATTTCACTGATAAACCTTACAGGCACAAATGTGCGACTACCATATATAAATGGCACTCCCATATTCTGACCTTTATAATCTTTCATGTTAATGACATGGGTTCCTGAAGAGTCTGTTACGACAACCATCGTGCTGCCCGGATATACTTTATACTTACCCCTCATCTGTGCATCTGCCTTGGGCATGCTGACAATAACAGTCCTCTTGCCAGAAGCGACTTCTCCAATTATTGTAATGGTCCTATCGGTGCCGTTCCACTTGACATCAAAACTCAGTCCCTCAAGGATAAACCTCAGTGGTACAACCGTTCTACTGACAGACGGATCTATAAACGGGGCTGTATCCATTGTGGCGGATATTCCGTTAAGCATATAATCTTTTCTGTCTATCCACATCTCTATATAGTCGTAAAGCTCAACATTGTAAGATTGCCAGTGTGAACATACTCCAGAGACACATAATCTCATTTTTATAATATGAGTTCCCCTACTGGCTATAGGAATAGTAATATTATTTGTTCCTGCATCAACTTTAAAGGTATATACACTTGTTCCCTCTTTAACCTCAAGAGTACCCGTCTTGGCTACGGTAACTTTCATAACATGAGAACGAAGATATGTACGTGTAGCCGTGCTAACAGTGGGATCAGGTACTTCAAGTTGCCTGGTAACTCTCACAGGAGAAGAATAGTTACTACTTACTGTGGAAGAACCTGATTTAACCTGAGCCAATGCCCTAATAGTATAATCTCCAGCCTTAGGCAATGGTATATATATTTTTTTCACTCCAGCTTGTGACATTGCCACAGAGATGGTGTAGTTGGTAGCACCTGTTACACGAATAATAATCTTATGCGGTGAAGGAATAGTAGTAGACACACGTAATTGCACTTTGGTAGCATTTGTAAGATGTGTACTAAGCGAGGGAGTCTTTACCTGTGCATGAAATATACAGATTGTATTAGAAGAATATCCTGTCCACGATGTTGAACTATTCCCTAAAAATTTATAATAGTTTACAGTAATATTGTTTGAAAAGCCCAATAAGTTTTTTCCATAAGATGGCATGGAAACATTCATATAGCGGGTGGCACCATCTCCTTGCAGATAAAATTTGGTAATAACCGAATTCCCATTAAGTTTATTGATAACTCCCAGAGTACCCAATACTGTATCTTTTACCTGCAATACCACTCTACCTGTATAGACATAATAACAACCTTCTGCATTTTTGGCATATGTACTTTCATCTTTTAAAGAAACATCAGGAACGGTAACATGTCCCTTATGCCACTGCACGATATAACTATTAAATCTCTGCAAACCAAGTGGCAATAACAAGCCATTGGGAATATCATAGGCAGTATCAACTCTAACTCTTCCCCTCACAGTATACGAATATGATAATGACTTCAAATGGTATATCTCATCGTCATTCCACAAGGTGATCTGCGTCAATCCGGCATTACCATAGACTGAAACCACATAGTCACCTCTTAGTGCCATACCCGATAGGTAATAATCTGTAGCTCCCGAATTTGATGTAGATCGAATATTTCCTGTTGTCATATCCAAAGAGATAAACGACACAGCAGAAGAACGAAGAACTGTAATAAATGCTTTTTTATCACCCTGCATCTCCATATCGGCATCTTTTACATCTGATATGGAGAAATTTTTCCCAGTATATGTAACCCCAAGATCGTTAACACTCATCCTATATATCTTCATCTTGTGAGTAGTTTGAGAATAGTAGAGTATATACATGTATGCAGAAAACAGTGCTGGACTATCTATAGCATACACACCAGCAAATAAGATTTTTTTCTTAATGGCAACAGTATCCCCACCGGTACCCGATTCTAACAAGACAACACTAGTTTTATCACCTGTTGGATAATACATAAACACAATAACCTTGTTAATCTCGGTTTTCAAGGGAGACATGCTGATAATTTTTCCTGCAAACTCCACATCTATTCTACGTGGCTCTTCGTCAACGGGAAATTTATACCTCGCATAACGAACTATTCTAAGATTATCTTTGTTAAGTAGATAGACATATATATACTTCTCACCAGAAATAGTAGCCTTAGCTACGAGCCATAGGTTTTTCTCTCCTTGAACATATATTCTAAGAACAGAATAGTTTGAACTGAGATTGTATATATTTTTCAAAGAATTCCCCACATATCTGTAAACACCTGTAGTAGATGCAACATAAACAGTATTACCCTCTTTTACGGCATCTACCATATAGTTTACTTTGCTGAAGTCTCTCCGATTTCCGTAGA
>JAMORD010000228.1 GCA_027063755.1 bacterium
ACTGCGCCGTATTATGCCCCTTGTGAAACCCCTTCCGTGATAGAATGCCTCTAAGAGTGTATGCTTCTTGGAGGTGGTAAATGTGAAAAGGCATATTGTCCTTGTGGTTGCCTTGCTTTTGCTCTCTTTTATGTTTGTCTCTTGTGGAACTCCATCTAAAAATGAAACTTCTTCAGACTCTACATCTGGAGCATCTACCACCGAGGTGGCTACCCAGCCGGCCGTAGATAAAGGGGGGATTGTTGTGGCAAAGCCTGTAGAAAAAGGAACCGTGTATGCTTACCTTGATGTGAAAAAGAATGAAAAGGGGCAATATGTAGCATATTTTCATGTAAAAAACCCTACAGATGACATATATGAGTATACCTCCAATAACGGTTGTGTTGTAGATTGGAAGGTGTTCCAGCAGGTGGGAGATTCTTGGAGCCTAATATTTCCCCAAAAGCCACCGATATGCACCCAGCAGATTGTTGTAGTGCAGGTAAAACCCGGTGAAGATAAAGTGATAACTACCGGCGTGTTTTCCGTGATAAATAAAACGGGCAAGTATCTTATAGAAGGTAGCATGGGAAAACTAAGGGCCCAGCAGATTGTTGAGGTGAAGTAGATGGGTATTGTGAAATTTTTTCTTCAGGCTGTAGAGACTCTGGGCTTTGAGCAGACGGGAGCGCTGATAAACCTTGGTAAGAAGGGGATTATTCAGCGTTTTGACAGCCACGGTATAAACACACTGCCACTGAAAAGGTTTTTTGATTCTGGGGACTATGAAGGACTGAAGATGATGTTTGCCGGATTTGAGGCTGTGGAGTTTCTCAGGGTGCCTCTGCACCAGATGAATAAAAGACAGAAAATTGGCACATTTATGTTCCTTACTGCTGGCTTTGAAGATGGAGATATATCGTGGGGCGGGGTGGTGCCGCAGCTTATAGCCGATGGACTGAAAGATGACGATAGCGATGTGAGACTGTGGGCGCTGAAGGCCCTCCTTGCTGCACTGTCTGCCAGGAAAGTTGATGCCGTTAAGGTGCTTCCCGTTCTGAAGGGTGCCCATAAAGATACGCTACCGTATTTGTATGCTATGGGGCTTGCCTACGATATGTACCGAGATATAGGGAATGCAAAGCACCTTGTGCCTTTTATTGTCTATGGGCTTGTGTCTGGTGTAAAACCCGATATGGAACCTTTGTGGGATATACTATCTGCCGAAGAGAAGGCAGAGGTGCTGAAGTATGTGGGTATGGCTGTAGATTCTGGCACAGCCCGTTTTCACGATGGTATAGCCCAGGTTGTAAAACTTGCCATGAATGATGAGGAAGAGGTCAGGCGCTGGGGCATAAGGCTGCTTGCTGCCGGCACATATCACGGTGATGTGCCAAGGGATACACTTGTGTCTTTTATTGAAGAGCACTACAGCGATGAAGCCCCGTTTGTCAGAGTGTGGACTGCTAATCTCGTGTTTCATGGTATTCGCACAGGTGTCTTAACTCCCGATGATGTGAGAAAGGCACTAATGTCTTGGGTAAGATCCTCTGACATGGAGCTCTTTGAGAAAGTGCTTGACACTGTCAACCTTATTATGACGACAGGTAAGCTGACAGTAGCAGACAGACCACTGATAGAAGCTATAAAAGATAGAGCATCGGGGGAGAGCGGTGAATACTGGCAGAGTGTGTATAAAGCTGCTGAGGATGTGCTATCTGTTCTTGATGAGGAGGCGTGAGACATGAAGAGTATTATTATCCTTGACTTTGGCTCTCTCTTTACCCAGAAGATAAAGCATGCCTTTGACAGGTGGTTTATTACCTCTTATATCGTGCCTCATAATATATCACTTGAAAAGATTATGGAGATAAAGCCCTATGGTATAGTGTTTTCTGGTGGTCCAGATATGCTTTCTGAAAACCTTAGATATGGTAGGGAAAACACAGAGGATTTGAAGGCCGAGCCTATCAGCGGTGTGCCAGCTCGTAGACCGCATCCCGGTATTTATAACCTTGAAATTCCCATACTGGGGATATGCTATGGACACCAACTCATTGCCGAACACTTTGGCGTGAAGATAGAAAAGAGTCCACAGCCTGAATATACCAAAGATGAAGGCATGTATACCTTCTATGTGCTTGAAGATAGTCCGCTATTTGAGGGACTTCCTAGAGAGTTTCCCGTGTATATGGCACATGGCGACTGGGTGCCGAGGCTACCAGATGGTTTCACACTGCTTGGCAAAACTGATAATACCCCTATAGCCGCTTTTCAGAAGGGGCATATCTTTGGTGTACAATTTCACCCAGAGGCCGATGAAAGTGGTATATCACTGCAGGTGCTAAAGAACTTTGCCGACTACGCCTTTCAGGTAAAGAATTATGATGAGTGAGGTGCTTGATAAAGTAAGGCAAAGAAGACGACATTAGCGTGAAGGTATCAGTAGATGATATCTTTGTTAAGGCGTTTATGCCGGTGTGGGGTTTTCACTTAGTGCAATAGTCATTGCATTAGGGATTTTGGGGTTTTAGTGGTTTTCAGGGTTTCGCATTAGTGGATGTCTGAAAAGAATCTTATATTCTTATATGCTTCTATTTCAGCTAACCTGTTTTAGGTTATAGCTTATCTTGAGAAAGGTTTATCCTGTATAG
>JAMORD010000229.1 GCA_027063755.1 bacterium
CAGTGTAGGTGGTATTGTGCTGACAGAAAATTTGAAAAAGGCCATTTCTGAAAATCACCTATCTATTGTCGGTTATGGCTTTTCTTGGCAGTATGCCGGTATGCCCTCGGTATTTGTGCGGGTGACCCCTACAGAAAACCTGTCTGCTATAGCCGAGAAATATGGGCTGTCGTTTATAGATACAGAGCCCGATAAACTGTTTGATGTGGCTCAAGACTACGATGGCAAGGCATATATAGACAAACTCCAGTGCAAAGGGCAGATATGCACGCTTAAGGCTCTGAAAGATAGGCTGGTGAAGAAAGTGCCGTCTGTAAGGCTCAATGTATCTATAAAACAAAGTGGTGGTTTTAACCTTATGTTCTTCCTTCCTAAAGCTGGTATGACATGGGAAAATACGGCCTCTATGACACAGGAGGATGTGCTGAAATACGTTGCCGATACATTAGATGTGAAGTGTGACAATGTGAAAGATAATATGGGCCTTCTTGAGTGCCGTGCAGATGGTGTGTTTATATCTGTGGGTCAGGAACTGGGCTCTGTCGTATATGGGGTGAAATAATATGAGGGTTGGTTTTCTCACTGCTGATAGCGCTGGTATATATTCCAGGCTGGCTAGGTCCCATGATGATGTGAAGTTTTTGGTCATATACGATATACGCACGGCGGATAAGTTTAATGAGATGATAGATGTTGTGCCTGTAGAGGGCTCTTATGAGAAGATAATCAAACTTGCTCAAGATGGTAGAGCGCCTGTGGTAGCCATGGCTTTTCTTGACGAAGTATTTATCAAGGAGGCAGCAGCATACGGCCTTGGAGTGTTTGTCGGTCTGGGAAAAGAGCGTATATCTGACATTATCTATAGTGTTGGGGGTGGGTAATATGGCCGAAGTGCTTGTTTCTGGACATAGAAATCCCGATACAGATTCTGTAACATCGGCAATAGCCTATGCTTGGTATAAAAACAAAATAGATAACTATGGCAATGAATATATACCGGTAAGAGCTGGCGCTGTCAACGATGAGACGGTATATGTGCTAAAACGCTTTGGGGTAGACAAGCCCATACGCATGGATTCCTTTGAGCTGACGGCTATGGATATCATTCTTGATGTGCCAGCTGTCAGATACGATGATCCCATCAAGGTTGCCGTAGACCTCATTAAAGATTATCGCACACTGCCTGTTGTGGATATGTCCGGCAAGCTTGTGGGACTTGTGGGTCTGAGGGATGTTGCCCAAGGTTTCTTGTGGCATGCTGCTAGCAAGCTCGTGCATGTAGAAGTGGCACCTGCTCAGGTGGAGAGTGCTTTGCCCGGTAGGTGGCTTGTGGAACCTGAAAGCACCATAAGGGGAGTGCTTACCGTTGGTGCCATGTCTGCAGGTAAAGTGGATATGGAGCTAAGAGACGACGCTATACTGGTGACTGGTGATAGGCCCGAAGTGTGGGAGGTGGGCCTGAGAAGAAGGCTTCCTGCCATCATTATTACCGGTGCCCCTGAGATACCAGTAGAGTTTATGGATAGGGCACGGGAGCATGGTGTAGGTTTGTATGTAACACCGCTGAACACCTTTTCTGCTGTGAGGATGCTCATGTTTGCACCGCCTATTGCCACCGTCATGACAAAAGATGTGAGATACTTTTCACCTGATGACACCATATCCCAGATGCGTCAGATTATGAGAAAAGATAGCCATAGATTTTTCCCTGTGCTTCGCTCCGACGGGGTGTATATAGGCATGATAGATGCCACCACCGTGGCATCACCACCGAGAAGAAAGGTGATTCTTGTAGACCACAACGAAAAGTCTCAGGCTCCTTATGGTATTGATGAAGTGGATATACTGGAGATTGTGGACCATCACAGGCTTGGAGATATTCAAACACCTTTCCCACCCAAGGTTATCATAGAGCCTGTAGGATGCACGGCAACGGTGATATATGCACTTATGGAGCGTGATGGCATAGTGCCACCTAAGGAGATAGCCGGTATTATGCTGTCTGCAATACTCTCTGACACTGTGGGACTGACATCGCCAACAACCACCGATAGAGATAGGGAGACCGTGAAGAAGCTTGCCATGTGGGCCGGAGAAGACCCCACAGACCTCTTCAGGGGTATGCTCTCAGCCCGTGTGGAAGGTATACTTGACGATCCATCTAAGCTGACACTGGACTACAAAGTCTATAGACTGGGGGACAGTGTTGTTGGAGTGGCACAGGTGGAGATACCCGATGCCTCGGGCTTTGTAGATAGGCTAAAGGACGAGATATGGCATGCTCTGGAAAACAAGATGGAAGAAGATGGCCTGACCCTTGCCATCTTCATGCTGACAGATGTCACCAAGAGGGGGTCATATATCTTTGCCAGAGGTGATATCCACTTTGTGGAGATGGCCCTCAATGTCAAACTTCAGGGTGGCATGGCATGGGTAGATGGCCTTATATCCAGAAAGAAACAACTTATCCCGGCCCTTAGCCGGGTGCTGATGTGAGGTGTGAAGGGTGATAAAGACAATAAAACTAAAAGGATTTAGAAGTTTTTATGAGGAAGAAATATCTCTTTTGCCTCTAAGTGTCATCGTAGGAAGAAATGGTAGTGGAAAGAGTACTTTGGTTGATAGTTTG
>JAMORD010000230.1 GCA_027063755.1 bacterium
CCCACCGGCAAACGATATTCTCAGTGGCACACGGGCTCTTATGATCATGCGTGACCCTCCTTGAGTATAATAACTAAAAAGTATTTTATCAGAGGTGTTTATATGTATGGCGATATAAAGGCGCGAATAAGTGGGCTTGCTAGATCATGGCTGTACTGGCTACCAGGACAGATGGAAAAGAGAAAGAATGGCCCGATTGTTGTTGTTAATGTGCATGGGACAGGGTTTTACGATAATACGAAATATTTCTTTTCCTATCTGTATAGCATTGGAGAGGATGTTTATATTATCTCTACAGAGAGAACGGATATTACAGAGGAGGTTAAGAAGCGAACACAGAGACTTTTTTATGCAGATGAGGAAAGGGCGAAAAAGCTTCTTCTCTCTGCAAAGGTGGTTGTGGCTGATCGTACAGATTGGATGTTTGATGGTAGGGGGGCTTTGGCAAGTGGTGCTTTCAAACTTCAGTTGTGGCATGGTATAGGATTGAAGTCTCTTGAGAGGTGCTACTATAGAAGACAGGGACTGAAAGGTAGATTAAAATACCTGCTTGGTCTGGTGGAAGGTCGTTGGGTTCCGTATGATCTGTTTGTATCCACTTCAGATTTCTTTATCAGGACATGGTTTTTCCCATGTTTCTTTGCCCGTAGGTTTGAATCGTTGGGGTATCCGAGGAATGATATCTTGTTTGAAACAAATGATATACCATGGGATTTAGCGGCTATAGGTTTTGACCTTAATGCTTTAGAGCTTATAGAGCACTATAGAGAGGAAGGAAGAAAGATTATCGCTTACGCACCTACCTATAGAAAAGACTTTTCCAATGCTTTTAATAAAGGCGTTTTAGATTTGCAAGCCATGTCTAATTATGCGGAAAGAGAAGGTGTTGTATGGGTTATAAAAATGCATCCGTGGGAAGCCAAACACACTGCAGATCTAAATATGCATTTACCGGGAGTAGTAGTATACGACGGGAGAGCAGATATTCAGCCTCTACTTAAACAGACAGATACTTTAATAACCGACTATTCTTCTGTGTACATGGATTTTCTACTTACAGAAAGATCAATAATATTTTTCCCGTATGATAGGGAGAAAATCAAAGAGGAAGACCTTTATTTCTCTTATGATAGATTTACACCGGGTCCCAAAGTAAAGACATGGAGTGAGCTAAAAAATATATTATCAAGACGAGATGAGTGGAAAACTGAAAGAAGAAAGTTGTTGAAAATAGCCCATAAGTATCAAGATGGATTTAGTGCCCAGAGAATATGGTATAGGGTGAGGGGGATTGTAGAGTGAGAAGAGTGTTTGTGTTAGGTGGTACCAAACCCGGTTATCACAAACGATATCTGAGAGCCATTGAGACACTCAGTGAAATATTCGGCGAAGTTTATTACCAATATGCAGATTATAAAGACAATATACCTTTTTCTGTTCCTTCCAATGTTTATCAGCTACCTGTGAAACTTGATAGAAACGAGTTAAAAAAAAGAGGAAGAATAACATTTGAGGAAAAGGTAAAGGAGTTATTTGACGAGTATGGAAGAGATGGTTATGTGTACATATTAGACTTCTTGAGATTTTTCCCTTTGTATCCTTTTACCCACGCGTATAAGGTGGTATTTGAAACATTTGAATATCATCCTGCAGGTGTGTTGTATAGTATTCCCTCCTATCCATTTGGAAAAATAAAAGAATGGCTTCTACTCCCTATATATGCCACAATGTTAGATGTCAGTGATGGTATTGTTGCTACGGCTCCAAGGGATGTATTTCCTCTGAATAGAAAACGAGGTTTTTCATATGATAAAGTTCACTTTATTCCTAATTTAGCTGCTACTCTAATACCGCCTATTTCTAAAAATCAGAGGAGACAATCTATTTGTTATGGGGCAACAAGGAAAATGTCATGGAAACTAATGGAGAATGTTATTGAAATTTGGGAGAAGCATGGCTATGTGTTTGATGTGTTTGGAGGAGTAAAGTATGACAGAGAGATATCTGGGAAATATTATGGCTTTATGCCTTATGAAGAATATATAAGGACATTGTCTCAATGTAAGTGGGTAATTCTTACCAATACTTTCCCTGGCTACTCACCTAACATAAATACTTTATGGAGTTTGCCCAACAAACTCTTTGATGCTCTTGGGGCAGGCACTCCTGTTATGGTGCATAAAAGTAACATTGCTATAGCAGAATTTGTGGAAAGGTACGGGGTTGGTATAGTATACAATGACCATGTCGGTGATGAATTATTTGAGCAGGCAGAAACAAAATACGATGAAATTTTAGATAATATCCGCAGAAATCAAAAATACTTTGTTTGGAATGATTTTAAAGAAAAGGTATATAAAGAGTTTTTGATAAGGAGCTATGCCCTATGAAAACAGCCATCATCTTGGCGGGTGGTAAGGGAACAAGAATCAGAAAACTCTTCCCCGGTATACCTAAACCTCTTATACCCATTGCCGGTGTGCCATTTATAGAGCGTATAATCCGTCAGATGAAAATATATGGTTTCTACCATTTTGTTATTACCGTTGGCTATGAGGCGGAGAAAATCATGTCCTATTTAGGCGATGGTAGTAGATATGGTGTATACATAGACTATTT
>JAMORD010000231.1 GCA_027063755.1 bacterium
TATACGCAAGATGAAGCGTATGGGGGTAAAGGCTGAACAGAAGATACTGAAGGGTATACAGATATACCGTATGGATGCCGGTAGGGTGCCTTTATTCACTATCAGGCCTCTTGTTATGGAAATGGTGAATTATCTCAAAGATAAGACAGGCATAGAACGCATATCACCTGCTGGTAGTTTTAGGCGCTGGAGAGAAGATGTGGGTGATGTTGATATCCTTGTGGCTACAGATAGTGAGGGGGGTACAGTCATTGAGCTGTTTGCCTCTGCAGAGTGGACCAAAGAGGTCTTGTGGCGGGGTGAAACCAAGTGCAGTATCGTTACCCCATCAGGCGTGCAGGTGGATCTGAGGGTTGTGCCAGAGGACAGCTGGGGGGCAGCTCTTCAGTATTTTACCGGCTCCAAGGCGCACAATATTAGGCTTAGGGAGATAGCCATATCTAAGGGGTTAAAACTCAATGAATACGGACTCTATCGTGAGGATACAGGACAGAAGATAGCGGGACTTACAGAAGAAGAAATATACGAGGCCCTTGGCATGCCGTGGATACCACCGGAACTGAGAGAGGATATGGGAGAGGTGCAGGCAGCATTGCAGGGTAAATTGCCGGACCTTATTACAGAGGATGATATCAGGGGCGATATACACATGCATACGACATATAGCGATGGTGCAGACTCCATAAGGGCTATGGCACTGAAAGCCAAAGAGTTAGGTTATGAGTGGATTGTTATCACCGACCATGCCATAGGATTGGGTGTTGTTGGTGGTATAGACTACGATACATGGAAAAAAGAGTATGAAGAGGCTAAGCAGGTGGAAAAAGAGGTGGGTATACGCATATTTGTGGGTATAGAGGCCAATATTATGGCCGATGGTGAGGTTATGATATCGTCACCAGATATGGACTTTGTCATAGGTAGCATTCATTCGGGCCTTGATGGTAGCAGGGAGAAAATTATGGCCCGATATGAGAAGGCCATATACTCAGATCTTATTGACAGTATAGGACACCCTACAGGAAGACTACTGGGAGGTGTTAGACCACCTATGGATGTGGATATGGACCAGCTTCTTGCCATGGCAAAAGAAAAAGGTTTATTTATGGAAATCAATTCTTATCCCAACAGGCTTGACCTCAATGGTCCCAATGTTTTTAAGGCAAAGAATATGGGCATAAGGCTATATATAGGCACCGATTCCCATACCACTATGCAACTGGAAAACATGGTCTATGGTGTACACACGGCAAGAAGAGGTTGGGCTGAAAAGAAAGATATTCTCAATACTCTTAGCGCAGATGAAATGGAAGAGCTGGTAGAAAATCTAAAGTCAAGGAGAAAAACTGTTGCTATAGATTATTAAGCGTATTTGTCAAAGTCGTAAGACGAGATAAGTTCTATCAGTTCTTCGGCTGAGACTTTTTGACTATCTATGTTTTGTTTGATAATTTCAATGACCAAGTCTCTTAGTACCTCTGGTGGTATGTCACCCATGCTCTTTTCTTTCAGCACCTGCATAAGCATTTTCATAAGACCATCGTCTATAGGACCTACACCTGATATAGACATAATATCCACCCCCTACTGTTAATATCGGTGTATATTTACGATTATATACCTATTAAATTATAAATTTATATTCTTAATAATTGATAAATACTTATATCCGTCGTCAGGAAATACTGTAACTACTGTTTTTAGATTGTATTCCTCTTTAACTTTGATAGAAGCATATGCGTTTGCTGCGCTGCTTATTCCAACGAATAGTCCATAAGTTTGTGCAAGTTCTTTATGCATTTGTATAGCTTCTTCATTAGAAACATAAACTTCTTCTGTTATCAGGGAAGTATCATAGATTGCAGGAGTGAATCCGTCTCCTATACCCTGTATGATATGGTTTTTCTCATCTTTGGGTTTTACGCCAAAGAGTTTTACATCTGGATATATCTTTTTGATAGCTTTACCTACTCCCATGATAGTACCTCCAGTGCCTACTCCAGCAACAAATGCGTCTATTTTACTTTTAATCTGTGAAATGATTTCTGGCCCTGTAGTTAGTTCATGGGCTATAACATTCATAGGGTTTTCAAATTGTCTGATATATATCAAATTTTGCTCCTGTGCTATTCTCTCAGCTAATTTTTTGGATTCTAAGACATTGCCTTCAGCTGGTGTGAGTATTAGCGTTGCTCCTAATGTTTGAAGTACTAATTTTCTTTCTTCTGACATATTTTCGGGCATTACTATGATAGGCTTTAACTGAAATATTGAGGCTATGGAAGCCAATGCTATACCCATATTGCCAGAAGTGGCCTCAACGAAAGAGTCTCCCTTGCTGAGTTTTCCTGTTTCTGTGAGATGCTTTAGTATAAAGTAAGCGGGTCTTGCCTTTATACTACCGCTAAAGTTAAACCATTCTAACTTGGCATATATACCGTGTTTGTCCAAATATATCATTGGTGTGTTGCCTATATGGATGTCCATCTATCTCCCCTCCTTAATGCTTATTGGGAAAGTTATTATACCTTAACTTGAAAGTGTAGGCAACACATAATATATTAACTTAGTGTCTGTATACCCAATGTTACTTTTCTTCTTTAGGGGGTAGCACGGGGTCGGTAATGCACTTTTTACCAGGTCCACAGTCGTTTTTCTGTTCAAGGTCGCCCTTGATTTTATCTTTTACAGTTTCGTTGGCTGTTGTGGCCGTAGAGGCCGTTGTTGATGTAGATGCTGTGGCTGGGGCTACCAGTGTGCGAACGGTATTGCCCTTGACGCCACTTTCATCAGACTTGTATGTTTCTACATTTTCCATATACTTGCCACCTTTCTGTAGGGCTACACGATTGCCACTGTGAGGTGCCCATATAAAGAGCGATAACGCCACTATGAGAATGACAGCGATAGTGGCATAGGCCAGCTTATATACTGGTGAGGCATTAGTTCTCTTTACAGGCTCTTTATTTCCTTTTAGCATGCGAGCTATGGGGTCTACCTCCTCAACGACATTGGGAAACAACCACTTTATCCATAAGGGTATATCTTTGCCCTGCAGCCTCTTTTCTATGATAATATCTGCAATCTTATCTCTTATCTTCACTGTCTATCATCTCCCTGAGCCTTCTGATGGCACGGTATTGTAGGCTTTTGATACCTGCCACAGACCTATTCATAGCATGTGCAACCTCTTTTATGCTCATGCCTTCTTTGAACCTTAGTGTTATCAGTGTTTTTTCGTCTGCAGGTAGCCTATCTACATATTGCCAGATATCAAATGTATCTTCGTCTTCTATGTTGTCTTCTGATGCCAGTATGATGTTGTCTATAGGTATCTTGGGATATTTGTTTTTTCTCATAAAGTCTACAATCTTGTTGCGAAGGGTCCTGTATATGAGCCCTCTGAGTGTTGATAAAGTTTTTATCTTGTCGGTATATTCCCATATTTTCAGTAGCGTGTCTTGCACGAGATCTTCGGCGTCTGCCCGTATACCAACATATTTCATGGCAAACCCCAGTAGTTCGTCGTAAAGACTACCAATTATCTGTTCAACTTCGGCCTTTTTTACCATGCCTCACTCCTGTATACGAGAGATGCCCTGAAAGGTATCACTTTTTCATGCATGCAAGTCTCAGATAAGGTGCATTCAAAGGGAACCATTCTTTGTATTGGGTAAAACCGACATTTCTTGCCATTTCCCTTAGGTCTAGTTTGATAAAGTTGTATGCGTGAGGACATTCTATTGCTCTAAATATTACTTGCATGATTGGATGTGCCGTTTCAAGGTCAAATGTGCCATAGTCAAAGATACAGAAACGGCCGTCTTTTTTTACATGTCTGTATGCGTTTTCCATAATGGTTTTTTGCTGTTCGTAGGGAAAACCGTGGAATGCGAAAGAGATAAATACAATATCAAATTTCTCATGTAAATCAAATGGTTCTGTGATAGATGTTTCAATAAACCTGACATTATCACGGCCACCACATCGTCTATAAAAGCGTTTCTTCATGCCCTGACTAATATCTATGCCAACATATGGTGATTTTCCTATAAGTTTCAGAAATCTACGACAGTTGGCACCTGGTCCTGTGGCGAACTCCAGCACCGATGTGCCATGATGGGCACCGGTATGGGCTATGGCGGTCATGAGAATTTCCCCATAGCCTCCTAAGCTTAGTGTGTTGAGCAACTCTTCGTAGAAGTAGGCGACTGTACCGTCTAAGAATGGTCCTTTCTCCATTGGCATAACTCTTTCCTCCTTTCTCTTAATAATACCATGTAGTTTATAATAAAATCAGATTTACAGTTTAGGGAGGTGGTGTGCATGATTGTCAAGGTAGGTGAGAAACAGCCGACTATTCATGAGACAGCTTATGTCTCTGATATGGCCTTTCTATCTGGTGATGTCAGGGTAGACGCCGGTGCTTCTGTATTTCCGTTTGTGTCTGCCCGAGGAGATCTTAACTACATTCACATAGGTGAGGGGTCTAATGTGCAAGATGGTAGTGTTTTACATGTGACCGATGAATACCCGGTAGAGATTGGTAAGAATGTTACTGTAGGACATGCCGCTATTCTTCACGGCTGCACTGTGAAAGACGGGGCTCTTATAGGAATGGGTGCTGTTGTTCTTGATGGTGCTGTTGTAGAGGAGGGAGCCATAGTTGCCGCCGGTGCATTGGTGCCTCCGGGCAAGGTTGTGCCTGCTGGCACGCTGGCTATTGGTTCTCCCTTTAAGGTTGTCAGGGACCTCAGTGATGAGGAGAAGGAAGCAATACTGAAAAATGCTGAAGAATATCAAAGGCTGAGAGATATTTACAGGGAGGCCGAAAAGGGTGAGTAAAGGGACGAATCCCTTTGACTCCGAAGAGGTTGCATCTTCATACGATAGCTGGTTTGAAACACCTGTGGGGCGACGGGTGGCTCAGGAAGAGCTGGAAGTTTTTTGGCAGAAGATGGCTCCATTGGGTGATGGTGTGCCACTGAAAAGTGTCGGTGGAGGGTGTGGCAGTGGGGTGGCCTCAGCACGGTTTAAAGAGGCTCCTCCTCTTAATGTGCTTGAAGTAGGTAGTGGCACGGGATGGCTTCTTGATAAGATGTACCATAGCCCTTTTAATATACGGGCTGTTGTTGGGATTGAACCATCGGAGCATATGAGAAAATATGCCTCAAAGAAATTTGACAATGTTGTCTCTGATATTGATGAGATTACGAGGCTAATCCGCTTAAATGAGCGTTTTGTTGGTATTGTGTCTGGTGATGCTATGGATTTGCCTTTTGGTGAAGAGCTTTTTGATAGGGTAGTGTTCTTTACATCGCTGGAGTTTGTTCCAGATCAAGATAAGGCTATATGGGAAGCCTTGAGGGTGTTGAAACCAGGAGGGCGTATTGTTATTGTTGTGCTTAACGGTGAAAGCCCATGGATGAAGAGGAGAATAGGTAAAGGGGTTTTTGCATCAGGGCATTTTCCCACTGTTTCAGAATTTAGAGAATTCCTTTCCCGTTATAATGGAAACTATGTATCGGGTGCCGTTTATTGGATGCCGTCTGAAGAGGATAGGCTTCCGTCACTACTACCTTTGAGAGCGTGGTGGAATAAGTTATGGGGACTGAAGAATGCAACAGCACTGGTGGGATACATACCGAAAACATAAAAGAGATTTCTGCTGGTGGTATTGTCTTTAGAAAAAACGGTAAGTCATGGCAAGTGCTCATGGTGAAAAACCGTCGTGGTTCTTGGACTTTCCCTAAGGGTCGCGTTGAAAATGGGGAAACACTGGAGGAGACTGCTGTTAGAGAAGTTGAAGAAGAAACTGGAGTAAAAGCAAGGGTTATTAAGTATGCCGGTACAGTGACATATGTTTATCACAAAGATGATGGTATAGTAGTGGACAAAAAAGTTCACTTTTTTATTATGAAGTACATTTCTGGAGAGCCCACACCTGATGGAGTAGAGAATATTGCCGCACGGTGGGTTGATTTGCATCATGTGAAGGATTATATGGCTTATGAAAACCTCTGGAAAGTCTATTTGGATGCCATGTTTTCGGTTGTTGGGGGTGATGATGATTTGTAAATAAAACTTTTGTATATGCAATGCATATAAGCCTACATATCCAACTTTTGTTATAATCACAATGTTGAAATATGTGCGGTCAGTGATTTGTTCGGTGGTCGTACATCATATATGAAAAGAGGTGATGGCCTTGAAGCTACTCAAAGCACTTGGGCTTGGTATTGTGTTTTGGGGACTTTATCTCGTTCTTGTGGGAACAACTAATTCCCATGAGCTTCTTGTTGGAGCAATTGTGGCTTTTCTTATTGCTTATGGAACTGTAGAGATGGTGACCTCTTGGGAGGGAGGTCGGACAACAATTGGTGGTATTCTACTATTTATCTTTGTTTACATTCCATACTTCATCTATGCAATGATTAAGGCCAATCTTGATGTTGCTTACAGAGTACTGCATCCTTCTATGCCTATTAATCCGGCTGTTGTTTCCTTTAAGACTAATCTGAAATCTGACCTTGGCAAACTTATTCTCGCCAATTCCATTACATTGACACCAGGTACGATCACACTGGAAGTCAAAGATGATGAGTTCTTTATCCACTGGATAGATGCTCCTACATCTGATCCAGAAGATGCCAAAGAGGCCATTTGTGGCACCTTTGAGAGACTTCTAATGAAGATTAC
This sequence comes from bacterium, assembly GCA_027063755.1. Classification (GTDB taxonomy): domain Bacteria; phylum Coprothermobacterota; class Coprothermobacteria; order Coprothermobacterales; family JAADFF01; genus JAADFF01. The sequence continues at coordinate 6,700 of JAMORD010000231.1, forward strand.
GGGGTGATGCGACATGGGTGTATGGTCTGATATTCTATTTGCTATTTTACTGTCGGCTATTATCTTAGGCCTTTACAGGCTTATAAAAGGTCCTACCAATGCCGATAGAATGGTTGCATTGGATATTCTCACCACTTCCACAGTGGTACTTATTGCTTTCTTGGCATGGTATTTCCAGCGTATTATTTACCTTGATATTGCTCTCGTATACGCCGCTTTATCTTTCATCGCCGTAATTGTTCTTGGTAGGTATCTGGAAGGGGGTGTATGATGTGAACGATAGGAAAGAGATTTTTTGGGGGATTGTTGTAACATTACTTATTGTTTTATTTGCTGCTTCTCCATTTTTACCTAAGCCATACAATATTTTTTCCAGAAATATTGTCGGTTGGACATTTATGAGTATTGGAGTGTTTTTTGTATTTCTCGGTTCTCTTGGTCTTGTAAGGATGCCCGATCTTTACTGCAGAATGCAAACAGCAACGAAAGTTACTACATTGGGTGCTTTGTCTATGCTTCTCGGAGTTTCTATCCTTGATAGCAGTGGTGTATTTGTACTCAAGGCTATCTTGATTGGTGTGTTCCTACTGATGACAGCACCTATTTCTGCATCTGTGCTTATTAGGGCAGCCCACGATAAAGGTGTTGCTCTTACCGAGAAAACTCAGTTTGACAGGTACGAGGAGTCTAAGGCAGGTGAAAAGGCATGACAATAGTAAATCTGTTGATATATGTGCTTATGGGTCTGATGATTGTCATGGCTATCATTGCCGCCGAGACAAAGAATTTGCTCTCGGCAGCTATCTTCTCAGGTTTTATTAGCTTGGTTGTATCTATGCTGTTTGTATATCTTCAGGCTCCCGATGTTGCCATGGCTGAGGCAGCTATTGGTGCAGCCCTCTCCCTGGCTATTATCCTGTTTGCCATTAAACGTACGGGGGAGGTGGAAGAAAAATGAGGCTTAAATATATACTTGCATGGATATTTGTTATACTCTTCGTAGGTGTTGTTGCATATTCTCTTCAGACAGAAGTTCCTTTTGGGCATGACCTAACGAAACTTGCCAAGTATTATGTGGACAATACGGCAAGAGAGACAGGTATTCCCAATTTTGTTACGGCTATTGTTGTCTCTTACAGAGGCTTTGATACCCTTGGTGAGGTAACTGTGCTTCTGCTTGCCACATTAGGTGTTATTGGTATCTTGCCATGGGAAAAACATAAGAAGGTGAAAAAGGCCCACCCTGTGCTTCTATGGGGTATAAGAATAGTATTTCCTATTATCTTGTTGGTTGGAGTATATATCGTTATTCATGGACACTTGACACCGGGTGGAGGTTTCCAGGCCGGTGCTGTTGTAGCCTCTGCATTTCTGCTATATATGGTATCCCTGTCTGCTCATTTGGATCTTGAAAGTTTCGCCTTTACAGAATCTATTGCGGGAGCAGGCTTTGCCCTTATTGGGGTTGCCGGTATCTTTGCCGGTGGTGCATTTCTATATAACTTCTTGCCCAAAGGCAATCTCTTTGACCTGTTTTCCGGAGGTATTATCCCCATAGTCTACATTCTTATAGGCCTCAAGGTTAGCAGTGAGCTTACCGAGGTAGTCTCCCACATGATGAAGGGAGGGGCTGAGCAATGATGTTCTATATAGCTGCTTTGTCTTTGATTGGTATAGGACTATATGTTGTTCTAACAAAGAAGAATCTTGTTAAGGTACTTATAGGTATTTCTATCGCTGATAGTGGTGTGAACTTATTGCTTATATCTGTTGGCTATTTAAAGAATGGTACTGCTCCAATATTGGAAAAGGGACTCAATAAACCTATGGTAGACCCTGTGCCTCAGGCTCTGGTGCTTACAGCTATCGTTATCGGTGTCGCTACATTGGCTCTTGCTATGTCGGTTGTTATTGATGTAAAAAGGCATTTTGGTACTGTTGAGCTGGATAAGGTCATCAAGATGATGCGTGGAGGTGATAACGGTGACGCTTAAATTCTTTGATCCGATGCTGATGATAGGTATATCTCTTGCCATAGTCTTTCTGATGCCTATTTGGAGAGCACTAGGTGGAAAGAAACTGGCTTGGGCCGTTTCCGTGCTTCTGTATGCCTTCAACACCCTATTTATGATAGGTGTTTCCTATAGGGCTACATTGTATCCAGAGGGCCTTATCGTCAAGATAGGTGGTTTTAATCCACCGTTTGGTATTGTGCTTCATGTGACATTTTGGGGGGCAGTGCTAAGCACATTTGTGTGGTTCGTGGCTTTTCTCTCCATTATGTATGCTTCCACGCGAAATGATGCTGAACCAGCATATGTATACTATTCTCTGTTAACTCTTATAGCTCTCGGTTCTACTGGTATGTTCTTGACAGGTGATATCTTTAACCTATTTGTATTTACTGAGATTACAGCTTTAGCGGCATTCGGTTTATCTGCCTTTATGAAGAAAAAGGAAACAGCTTATGCCACTATTAAATACATCATTATGGCAGAGGTTGCCTCTGCATTCCTTCTTGTTGCCATAGCCTTGCTCTACGGTAAGCTGGGAACACTAAATATGCTTGATGCCCATCAGACATTAAAAACCGTTGGTATGACAGGTGCTATGGTTCTCAGTGTCTTGTTTTTCCTTATAGGCTATGGTGTTGAAGCAGAGATTTTCCCTCTGAATCTTTGGGCTCCCGATGTGTATAGGTATGTACCTGAGGAAGTTATTGCCCTATTTATATCTGGTTCTTCTAAAGCCGCAGCTTTTGCATGGCTGAGAATGTGGGTAATGGTATTTGGTGTGCCACAGAAAATGTTACAAGTTATGTTGTGGATAGGTATTGTCACTTTTGCCTTTGCCGAAGTTATGGCATATTCTCAGAAAAACTTCCGTAGGGCTCTGGGTTATGCCTCTTTAGGACAGGCTGGTCTTGTATTTGTGGCTATAAGCTTGGGTAGCGAGCTGGCTCTTAAGGCCGCATTTCTCCTTATGCTTAACCATATTCTCTCTGAAACTATTCTCTTCTACATTGCCGGTAATATTGGTGAAGATGGAGCTCCTGCCAATGTCAGAATACCTTTAGTATTCGGATTCTTGGGTGCTGTGTCTATGCCACCATTTATTGGTTTCTGGGGGAAAATATTCCTCTTTATGGCATTGGCAAAGGCAGGGTACTGGGTAATGTTTGTACTCATTGCCCTGTTCTCTATAGTAGAGATTGCATATATGTATAAATGGTTTGTTTCCCTTTACAAGGGTACAGGCAAAATGGAGCTTGTTCGTAGTTTCTCTCCTATTATGCTAACATTAGTTTCTTTTGCTATGTGGTTTTTGCCACTTATTCCTAAAGCCGTAAATCTTCTTGATATTGTTATTAAACCCTTTATTCAGAAAGGGGTGATGTAGTGTGGGTATGCTAACGCACTGGTCTGTGCTAACTGTGCCAGAGGTGCTCGTGCTAAGCTCTATACTGGCAGCACTATTTGGCCTTATAAACAATGAGAAAGTAAAGCGTATTCTTCAAATGATTTCTACAACCGCTGCTGCTGCATTTGCCCTTTATGTAAATATTGGACTTGTTGCAGGATGGAAGAGTCTACCTAAAATGGCAGACCTTAAGCCTTTTACTGTGAAACTTACAGAAAATATTACTCTCAATTGGCAGTATTATTGGATAACAGGTACATTTGCCATATTGGTGATGGGTGTGCTTATGTTTGTACTCGCATATGCTCTTGAGACATTCAAAGATGATGAAAACACAACACCTTTCTATGTGCTAACACCACTTCTTGCTGCTGCCATTTATATGACATTGGCTTCTGTAAACCTTATTGCCCTTTTCTTCTCTTGGGAACTCATGTCTTTTGTAGCTTTATTGATGCTTCTTTATTATGATCGTACAAAGGAAGGTGGTCCATGGCTTTATGCCTTCTGGTCTGGTATTGGTGCTATGTCAATGCTTGCGGGTATATTCCTGATGTATCTGGCATCTGATGGAAAGACTACTTTTGGAATGTTTGAGCTTATGCAGACTGTACCAATATATACCATTAAGCATCCTTATCTAACATTGGCTGCTGTTCTGTTAATTGGTGTTCCATTTATGATTAAGGCATCTGTTCCACCATTTCATACATGGGCACCTCGCACATATGGAAGCACACATCCATCTGTTGCAGCATTTTTCTCAGCTGCTTATTCTAAGGTTGGTATATTTGCCATGCTTATGTGGCTATACATATTTGTTGGTACTGTAATGAGTGGTAAATGGGTAACAACACTTGGAGCTAATTTTAGAAGTATACCAACGGCATTTTTTATCTTGGCAGCACTGTTAGCGTTTGGCTCTGTCTTTACATCTCTTCTGGCTTTTGCACAGAAGGATGCCATGTATCTTCTCGCCTACTCTTCTATGGGACAGCTAATGTATATGGTGATGGCACTTGTGATAGGCATAGGTATTACCGTAGGCTATCAGAAAGATATGAATATCGCCATGACGGTGTACACCCTTGGTTTCTTTGGTGCTATTTATCACGCTTATGCCCATGGTGTGTTTGAAATGGCCGCATATATGGCACTGGGTGCTGTCTATAAACGCTCTGGTGGTGAAACAGAGTTTAATAAACTGGGTGCTTATGCCCACCGTATGCCTGTGACATTCTTTATGGGTTTTCTTGCCATGCTCTCCACGGTTTCTATTCCTATGATGTGGGGCTTTGCATCTAAATATCTTATCTATCAGGCTGCCCTTTATGGTAGATTCTTTGTACTCTCTGCTATGGCCTTGATTGCCGGTACTGCCTCATTCCTATATGCATTCCGCTACATTCACGGTATCTGGTGGGGACAGCCTACGAAGGGATATGACTTCATGCATTCTGTTAGAGAGGTTTCTGCATGGGGTATTATCATTGCCCTAGTAGTTATAGGACTTACCGTGCTTGGTGGTGCAATGCCTGGTCAGGTTCTTAATTTTATAACCGGCAATTCTCTTAATCAGATGGTTATGCAGAGTGCAATGGCCGGTGGGCCTCTTCTGATAGACAAGGCTATTTACATGGTTAATGGATTCTCTATTGTCCACTTTGGGTATTTGGCTATTCTCTTTACAGTGGGTATTTTAGTGGCATTGCTTGTTTATACTCTCGCTGGTGGTTCTCGCAAAGTTAACCTTGATGATTTCTACAACTCTTCAGAACCATATAGACCTGAGTGGCAAGTTCAGCTTATTGGAGCCTTCTATGGTCCTATTGAGAGGGTTATTGAACCATATTTTAAGATATCTATTGAAAGGGTATATAACTGGTTTGGAGATATATTTGGCTGGTTTGCCTCGTATATTGAAAGCTGGAACACTGGAGATACCCGTGATTATGCATGGGCACTGGCAGGTCTTGTTATCCTGCTTATGGTGCTCTGGGTATTTTAAGGGGGTGTGAGATGTGAATACAGCAACTGTAGCAGGGGCTGCTTCTGCGGGTGCTAAATTTTTGGGTGCCCTTGTATTGACATTAAAAGTGCTTGTGTATCTAATTCTTATGGTTGCAATAGGGTTATTCCTGATGGGTATCTACAGGAAATTTAGTGCTCGTGTTCAGTACAGAGTAGGTCCACCTATATGGCAGCCATATATTGATGTCATAAAACTCTTGTCTAAGAAAGACGCTGCAACGAAGAATTGGGTCTTTGATCTTGGTGCGGTTATGGGATTTGGTGGTCCACTGATATTACTCTTATTCTTGCCATTAGATAGTATAGTTGGATTGAATTTCCATACGAAGGGTGATTTGATACTGATTTTGTACCTTGCTGTTGTTGGTCCTCTTGGTTTTGCACTGGCAGCATCTGTAGGTGCTTCTCCGTGGGGTGCTATAGGTGTTGGTCGTGCTTTGTCTATGATGCTTGGCTATGAACTGCCATTTATACTTGGCATTTTGGCTGTTGTGGCCAAGGATGGTACCATTATGCTTCATAAAGTAGCTGCAGCTCAGAGCATATGGAATCCTGCAGGCTGGCATTATTTCCAATGGCCTTTGATACTGGCTGCTATTGGGGCACATATAGGTTTACAAGGTATGCTTTCTGAAAAGCCTTTTGAACAATCCGTGGCACCGCATGAAATAGGTTCTGGTATCATGGTTGAATTTGGTGGAAGATATCTGGGTATGATGCTTCTTATGAAAGCTGCTTCTTTAATGGCTGAGCTCGGTTTATTTGCTATATTCTTTTTAGGTGCAACAACTCCACTTGATACAATAATAAAAATCTTCATTTTGTACATCATAGCAATATCGTTTGATGCTGTTTTGGGTAGATTTCGTCCCGACCAGGCATTTGTCGTTCTTTGGAAGTGGCCAACAATTATTGCATTGCTTGGTCTACTTCTAACAGTTTTCGCGTGAGGTGATGTAAGATGGCAGAGTGGTTGAAACTTATTGATAAAGCAAGATCACGTAGTATATGGATGCTTATGTACTGCACAGGTTGTGGCGCTATGGAGATGCCTCCAGCCATGACCTCAAGATTTGATATGGAGCGTTTTGGTATTATGCCGATGGCAACTCCCAGACAGGCAGATGTGATACTTGTAACAGGATATGTTACTAAGAAGACGCTCAAGCGTATTATATATGCCTATGAGCAGATGCCGGCTCCAAAGTGGCTTGTTGCTCATGGTTCTTGTCCTATCAACGGTGGGGTTTACTGGGATAGCCATGCCACAGTAAACAGATTAGATTTGTTCTTACCCGTTGACCTGTATGTTGCCGGTTGTATGCCAAGGGCTGAAGCCAACATGAAAATGTTTACTGAACTGATAGACATGGTAGCCAAAGGAGAAGCCCGTGGTTGGGAAGAGTATGAGAAAAATAAGGCTTATTACAAGGAAAATCAGCGTAAACTCTTTGGATACGACCTTGTCTTTACAGATGGGAGGTCTGCCCTATGAGAGTAGAAGAAGTTGTTAAGGCGATAAAGGATAAATTTGGACTTGAAGTAGAAAATCCCTATCCAAGAAGACTGAGGGTAAAGATACCTGTAGATGGCAAGTCTGATGAAGAGAGAAGGCAGGTGCTCAGGGACTTACTTCAATATGCAAAGGAGATAGAATTTCAGCATATGTCATTTATTACATGTGTGGATTTCATTAAAGAGGGTAGATTTGAACTGAATTATGGATTGTGGTCTTATACGATACCTACCATGCTTGTGGTGAAATATGACCTTGATAGGGAAAATCCTAAGCATATAACGGTGGTTGATATATGGAAACCAGCTAAGATTTGGGAACAAGAAGTTCATGAGATGTTTGGAGTTGAGTTTGAAGGTAATCCGAGATCCTTTGAACCTTATGTGCTTGAAGATTGGGATAGTATTCCTCCACTGAGAAAAGATTTTGATCCTGTTCAGTATCTCAAAGAACATCCTATGCAGGGAGCAGGATATGATCCACTGCCATATGCTAATCTTGTAGAGAAGAATCTTGAACAGCCAACAGTACAGGAGACAGGGGGTGACGAGGGTGCCAATTCGTGAACTTGTTGTCACATATGACTTTCCAACAGATTTGCACTTAGGTCCACAGCACCCTGGTATTCACGGAAACTTTGCCTATATCTTGAAAGTTGATGGTGAGATTATTCTTGAGGCAAAGATTGTACCAGGTTATCTTCACCGTGCCTTTGAAAAACTCATGGAACGCAGAACATGGATTAACAATATAGCCCTTATACCCCGTGTTTGTGTTCCCGAGCCAGATGTTAATGAATATGCATACAATGCAGCTATTGAACGTATAGCCGGTTGGGAAATACCACCAAGGGCTAAATATATAAGAACTGTTGTCTTGGAAATGGCTCGTATTTCCTCTTATTTAATGTACCTTTCATCTATGGGTGGTGGTGTTGGTGTATATCCACTGGCACAATGGTCGGTTGGTGATAGAGACTATATTCTTGATCTCTTTGAGGCACTGACCGGTGCCCGTGTTTACCATATTTTCATGATTGCCGGTGGAGTTAGAAGAGATATACCAGAAGGATGGTTAGATAAACTGGAGGAAACATTGAAGTACCTTGAGGGTAGACTAAAAGAATACGATAAGCTTATCATGAAAAATGCCGTGGTCCAGCGAAGACTTGTCGGCTTGGCACCCATCACCCCTGAATATGCCATGGAACACGGTGTTACCGGTCCAAACCTCAGGGCTACTGGTGTGCCATATGATCTAAGAAAAATTGATCCATATGCCGCATACGATGAGCTTGACTTTGAAGTTGTTACTGAGAAGTACGGTGACGCTTGGTCAAGGTTTATGGTGAGGAGGAGAGAGATAGAACAGTCTATAGATCTGCTTAGACAGCTTATAGATAAGTTGAGAAAAGACAATACACCGCATATTCACCAGCCATATAGCGGTTTGGCGTTTAAGGTGCCACCGGGTGAGGCATATGTGCATATAGAGTCTACCAAGGGTGAATTTGGTTACTATGTATGGTCTGATGGTGGCTTCAATCCATACAGGGTATTTGTTAGAGGACCAACAACCTCTCATGCCGGTGTGCTCATGGAAGATATAGCCGTTGGTCAGCAGCTTGCTGACTTCTCTCTGATTGACGGT
>JAMORD010000232.1 GCA_027063755.1 bacterium
CTATCTGCACATCTATAAGGTCTGGCACATGACCATATCCATGGGCTACCCTGTCTACTATAGCCTGTCTATCTATCACAGATGCCAAAGCCTTTCTCACATTGGTAGACAGTTTCTCTGTGTTAAATATGAGGAAATACATGAGGTAAGAATCGCCCCGTTTGGTTAAAAAGTCATCACCAAGCACTTTCTTGGCAGAGAATATATCACTACCCCACAGATATACCATATCCAGCTTACCGGCAGCTGTATCACCTACAGGGGAAGAGCTATTTATAAACTCTACAGTATATGGCACTGTGCCACCCCACCAGTCTTCTTTCGGCTTATACACATAAAGGCCTGTTGTGGAATCATATTTTTCAAGAATAAAAGGACCTGTACCAATAAAGGCATCTTTTTCCGTGTATGTATAAGGGTCGGATACATGCTCCCATACATGCTTAGGAAGTATAAACACCGTAGACACAGCAAGGTCTAAAAACTCGGTGGTATCCTTTACCGGCACTATCTTCACCGTATAGTCATCTATCTTGGAGACAGACTTCACCATATAAAAGGCCCCCCAAATAAAACCTTTGGGCGGATATTTCTTGTAGTAATTGTATGAGAAGACCACATCATCGGCGGTAAAGGGAGTGCCATCTGCCCACTTTACATCGTTCCTTAAATGGAAAATATATCCAGAGTCTGTTTTCTCATAAGAGGTGGCAAGCCATGGCATAAGTCCGTCTTTTCCCTTCCATAAGAGCGTGTCATGTGTCATAGAGACCCTAATAAATGACGGTCCTCTTGGTACTGATGCAAATGGCGTAGGATATCCCCAGTTTCCCATACCGTCTATGGATATAGTAGCAACGGCACTCTGCTTTCCTCCACAACCTACAAGCATGCCTATTATCATCGTTAATATCAATACAAAGTTTATTATTTTCTTCATATAAGCACCTCCGTATGAAAAGATAGGGATTTTTCATACTACTATAAGATATATACCATAAACATGGAGAGTTGGATTCACAAATAAAAAAGGGCGGGCACATGCCCGCCCCTACAATATCACGAAGGTAGAGTTATCTATCCTCTGGAATATTCAGTCTTCTTCTTCTCTCCCTCTTATCCTCAACAAATCTCTTGATGCCCTCAAGGAGATGCTCAGGATCAAGGTGGGCTTCCTCAACAACCTCTTCAACGCTACCACCTGTACGCCATCTGTTATCCCAGTCGGATGTCATGGCATACTCTTCAGACACAAAGGAAGATACCCACTGTCTCATAACCTTACGGGACTCGTTGGAAATAATGGTAGAGTCAAGGTAATCTTCTCTTGGCAGTACCTTCTGTTTATACTCCTCAGGCTGCAGGTCAAACAGCTCTCTGGAAATAGCTGCCACAATCTTGAGGTTATACTTCTCATCAAGCTCAGGCAGTATCTTCAGCAGGTTGTATGTAGACATGGTACCCCTCACTATGAGCACACCGTCTTTGGGCTCTCCCTCTTTGAAGTCTCTAATGAGGTATGCACCCTTGGCGGCCTCAAAGTAGTGAGGAATACCAAGTTTCTCTCTGTCAGGAATCTCTATCTTAGGTCTTGTCAGATGCAAGGCAACAATGTGGAAGTTTTCACGGAATGCTGCAGCAAGAACAACAGGTACCTCATTGGCCTCCCATGGATAGAGATTGACAACATGGCCATCTGGGAACAGCTGGGTCACACCTGTGGCAAAGATACCAAAGTGTGTACGGGAGTCTTCTGCTGTCTCAGGACCAGAGTGGCCGGCTACCCACAGAACCTTACCCAGTCTAACCTCGCAATCCTGAACCATCTGGCTAAACAGTCTGTATGGACCATATTTCAGATAAGAGAAGGAACCATATGTAGATGTTGCCATGAAGAAACCGGCAAAGTTTTTGTAAACATCTTTAGACACATTGACAGAACCCACACCGGTAGAAATGGCGGCATTGGCAAACTCGGTGATAGGCTGAGGAAGCAAAGCTCCGTCTGGATTGTAAACCCTATCATAATGTCCCCATCCTTCAAACTCGGCATATCCCTTACCAAATCCGTCAAGGTTGGTAGACTCTGTCAGGTCAGCAGAGGCTGCAAGGAATATGGGCTGGCCATACTTCTTCCAACCAAGATAGTTGATATATGCACCCCATGTCTTGAGGGCATTTCTGTTTGCCGCCTTGGTGCCGGGCTTGAAGAAGATATCTTCAGGATATTTCTCATAGTCCCATAGCTCAGGATCATCAAATATGGTCTTATCGGTAACCACCTTGATGGTCTCCTTGACATCTTCGTGAGATGGCACGCTCTCGGCAATCTCTATGAGCCTGTCGGTGATAAAGTCAACAAGCTCAGGATACTTATCAAAGAGGCTCAGTGCAATTTGGATATTCTTCCATGTCTGCTCTTTAAATGCCTCGGGGTCAGAGGGTGCTGGCTGGAATGCCCCCTCAAACTCAATACCATACTTCTCCATGAAGTATTTGCGGCTTTCCCAGAACTCGGGGCTATTGGGTTTGTGTGGGCTACCGTGAGATTTGTTGTCATACTTACCATATTTATACCCCTTACGGGTACGGAACCACATAACATTA
>JAMORD010000233.1 GCA_027063755.1 bacterium
GATATACTCGTAGCCAAAGTTGATAAAGATGGAAATCTCATATGGCACAAGGCTTATGGCACAGAAAATGAAGACATAGGATATAGTGCCATAGCCGATGGCAACAACATTGTGGTAGTAGGTTATGTAGACAGAAATACCGATCAGAAAAAATATGGATCTGCTTATGTCATGAAAATAGACGAAGAGGGCAATATTGTATGGGACAAGGATTATGTTTCTTACGACAACACCGAATTTTTCTACGACATAGCAAAGGTAGGAGATAAGTATATTGTCGTTGGTATGGCATATAAAAACTACAAAGATATAGCCATATTCTCCCTTGACAAAGATGGCAATGTACTGTGGCACAAATATTCTAATCAGTCCAATTGGGATGAGGCATATTCCGTTATACCCTTTGACAATAACCACTTTATTATCGGCGGTGTAGGGGTAGGCTTTGAAAACTTCCACAATGGATTATGCGGCAAATATCCCTGCACTGATGGTTATGTAGCCATGTATGACCTTAACGGCAATAAGATTTGGGGCTTATCTATTGGTGGCACCGAGGAAGACAAAGTATATGGTTTAGCACTATATAATGGCAATATCTACGCTGTGGGACAGACGAAATCTGGCGATGGAGATTTTGAAGGACTGTATACCCCTCACAATTGCGGTAAAGGGGCATGTCAAGAAGGCTTTATAACCGTCATCTCAACAGAGGGCAAACTCTTAGACAAATATGTATACGATTCAAGCACAAGAAAAGGTGCTTTCTACTCCATTGAAGGTTTAGACAACGGTTATATTGTTGCAGGATTCAACTCTGAATCTAAAGACGATGTTGACACAGGTATCATCATGCCATTTGTCAAGGAAGAGGAAACACAGCAGGTGCCCGCCGTACCTACTTTCACTGACTATCCCAAAACTACTTCTGTCGCAAATGTTACCATTAAAGGCTCTACAGACGATAAGGCTACTTATGTAGAGGTCTCCCTCAATGACAGCAAAACTTTCAAGGCCGATGTCAACAACCAGTCCTTTGAAATTACTCTCACCCTTCAAGAGGGAACAAATACCATCAAAGCCCGTGCTTGCAATGATACCGGCTGCTCCGACTGGTCTGAACCCATCACCATAACTTATAAGAAAGAAACCCAAAAAGCCCCAAGCGTACCCACACTTGACCCACTACCCAGCGTTGTATACCAGCCATATATCACCATTTCCGGAAAAACAGATAACCTTGCCACAAAGGTTGAAGTCTTCGTAGGTGGAGAGAAATATGATGCAACTGTAAACAACCAAGCATTCAGCGTAAAAGTTTCTCTGTATGCTGGAGAAAATAAAATATCTGCCCGCGCTTGCAATGATGCCGGTTGCTCCGATTCCACCAAAGAGGTTATCGTAAAATATGTAACTGAAGTTCCTGCCCCTGTGCTTGAAGAACCAAGTACAACAACCTTCTACAACACAGACACCATTGAAATCACTGGCTCATCAGAGGTTGACGGCATACTCAAGGTATATGTTAACGGTGAAGAAAAAGTATCTCAGAACATATCAAAGGGCACATTCAGTATTAGTGTTCCTGTCAGCACAGGTGACAACTACATTAAGGCAAAGGTGTGTGTCAACGATACTATCTGCTCTGACTTTTCCAATACAATCACTATTACAGTTAAAGAGCGCACCACCATTGAAATGTGGGTAGGCAAAGCTGTTTACACTAAAGACGGTAAACAGTCAATGATGGATGCCGCTCCATTCATCATGCCACCTGGAAGAACCGTTGTGCCTCTGAGATTTGTCGCAGAGGGACTTGGCTTTAATGTGAAATGGAATGGAGACACAAGACAGATAACCATCACAGGAAAAGATGCCTCTGGAAACGACACCACTATTATTCTCTCTATGCCATATCAACCCGACAAGAAATTCAAAGTAGGAGAAAGAACTGTATATCCCGGCTCAAGCAAGGTTACTGTTATCAAGAATGGGAACAAAGAGGTAATAGACCTGAAAAACTACAACGGTCAAGATATGGGGATACCTGTGATATATGCCGGCAGAACATATGTGCCTGTAAGATTTATCAGCGAAATCTTCGGGGCACAGGTCCTGTGGGATGGCAAAGAATACAAGATCACTATTATCTTTGAGAGATAATATGAAATATCTTTGAGAGAGCATTAACCCAAAGGGGAGGTATACACCTCCCCTTTTCTTTTTTTCAGCAATCTTTTTAGTCAAAATCTGTAAAGTAGACAGGAATGATAATCATAAGCAGGGATATGGCAATACTCAACCAAACATGCACATTAAGGGATAATGGCGTTTTGATAATAGGTGAAGCAATGACCATAACAGGATGAAATGTGGGAATAAGATACCAAAGAAGCTTGGGTATCTTATCACCTATGAAGAAATACAGTATTGGAAGAACAAACAAAATAGATAGCATTTTGAGGAGCACTGTATAAGACTCTATATCTTTGGAAAAAGAACCCACCATAATACCAAAACCGGCTAAGAACATATATGTCGTTATAAATATATGCCATGGTACCTTAAATATCAAAGCCACAAGAGATATA
>JAMORD010000234.1 GCA_027063755.1 bacterium
GCATATAATGAGCAAGCCCATTAATTGGAAGGTTCACTTATCTGATAAGAGTGACGATATGTTTCTCATGACAACCTCTATGATGTCTATGGACATGTGGCGTACCCTTGGTAGATTTATAGAGGATGCCCAGAAACAAAAAAGTCGTGTTGTTTCACTGCTTATTACCGGACCTACAGGTAGTGGAAAAACAGCATTGGCTCATGCTGTAGCTCGTCTTATTGCTGGGGGAAGGAAATATTGGAAGAAAGACTCTCCTTTACTTAAGGTTAACCTTATGGCTATCCCTCAGTCACTTATGGATACTGCTCTCTTTGGATATGAAAAAGGTGCGTTTACAGGTGCCGATAAATCTAAAGATGGATATATTCTCACCGCAAGTAAAAAGAAACAGGTCTTATTTCTTGATGAGATTGGAGAGATACCCCCAGAAATTCAGGTAAAACTGCTGACATTCATGGATAACGGTGCCATTCAAAAGGTTGGTAGTGAAAAGATTGAACATGTTAATGTGGTGCTCATAGGTGCTACAAACAGAAATATAGAAAGGGAGATAGCCAAGGGAACTATTAGGGAAGATTTTATATACCGCTGGGATTATCGGGTGAATTTACCATCTTTGTCCGAAAGGGGTAGAGATATTAGATTTGTTATATCGTTTCTACTTCAGCAAGACGATGTTAATCCAAAAGTAGGTCGCAATAGAAAGATTGAACATATTAGTGTAGAGGCTATCCGCTATATAGAGTCGTTGCCCCTCAAGGGTAATTTCAGAGAGCTCAAGGCTATTTTGCGAATGGGGGTGCAAAGAGCCTATGTAGAGGGCAGTAATGTCTTGATGCTTAGGCATATTGTTGGGAGGTGAATGTATGTATACCATTGCCGTGACATGTGGAACCAGCTCTCTGCAATCTGCACTGGTGAAGGGAGATGGTGCCGACAGTGTACCTGATGAGTCATTTGTTCACGAGTTTCTTGCCCGTCCTATGAATGATGGCAAGGTTGGTGCTGAATTGCTAGCACTGTATAAACTGTGGCATGAAGAGGGAGTGCCCGAAGATGAGTCTGAGATATATTTTCTTGTTTCTGATACCCAGCGTGGTGAGTTTGTAGGGAAGCTACTGACACGGTATATAGAAGAAAACACATCTGCTAAGGCCAAATCTATTGTGGTAAAGAATCTTACCCCAATAAGTGATGAACGATTTTACAGAAACGGTTTGCCTACACTTGTTAGAGAAGTGGCCCGTGTGCTCATGGATAAGGGAATAAATAGGGGAAGAAACGCTATTCTTCTACCTATAGGGGGTTTTAAACAATCTTCTACATTTGCCGTGCTTACTGCACAGGCTCTGGGTATTGAGTCGTATTTTCTACTGTCTCCTCGTGCGTCTCTTGGTAGAATACCGCCACTGCCTATTACCCTTGATAAAGAGTGGGCCCGTCGCGGAGATATACACCACATATTGGTGAAACTTGAGGAGGGTATAGAAAAAAACGAGTATGACAAACTTCTTAAATCATTGTCAGATGAAGATAAATTGAAAATCAAGCCATTTGTGGAAGTAGAGCGTATAGATAGAACATCTTATGTATCATTGTCTGCTATGGGTATGGTATTGTTGTATACTATTAAACAGCAGACTGAGGTTGTCCTCAGGCATCGTGAGGAGGATTTGCGTTTTCAAAGCAGTGTTTCAGAAGAGCATTCTAAGAGGGCAATACTGAAGCACGATATAGAAAATCTTTTCCAGAAAATACCCTTTGTTACATTTGTTAGAGTTGTGAAGTATTCTCAGCATGAAAAAGGCGGTAAGCCTAAGGTGACATTGAAGGGGCAAAACCTATTTTCTGTGGAGCTTCCCCTTGGTAGTGATGGCATTCTCACCCTTGAGGTGTCTACCACTGCAGAGACTCCTGAAGAGGTAGAGAAGGCCCATGAACTTTTAAAAACATATCTGTCTGAAAACCTATGAGGAGGTGAAAAGAGAGGTGGAAGATAAAGAGAGGAGAATTACGATGGCTCTTTTTCATGATCCTATAGAGAAGGCTATTTTTATGATGGATCCTATAGCGTTGGCACCGAAGGAGGGAGAACTAAAGCAACTTAGAGATAAGTATAAAGACAGGTACAAGAGCCATGAACTTTATTCTATAGATCGCTATTACAGAGAAATTTTTGATGGCAAGAATTTGGAAGACATTATGAAAGAGTTTGAAAAATGGGGCTTGGATAGAGCAGATCATATTGCTTCCTCAGTAGATAGGCTTCCGGAGATTATAAAGAAGGATGTTAGTTCGCTTCTATTTGTTTCTCCACTTTCTGGAGATAAATTGGTGTTGATTGATGACAAAATAAACACAAATACTGGAGAGAAAGAGAAAAATAGAGAATCGATAAGAACCGCCTTTGATGAAGCGGAAAAAATGAAGATTGTTTTCCCAAGTAAGGATGAAAAGGGTTTTTTGTATAAGCTATATTGGCTGGTTGGTTTGCCAAGAAAAGTGCATAGGATTTTATCTAAAGATGTGTATGCTTCGCAGTATATTCTTCCAGCTGAGACGAGGATACCTAACCATTCTA
>JAMORD010000235.1 GCA_027063755.1 bacterium
GGCTGAAAGATTTGCCGAGCTTCTTGAGAGGTTCCCAGATATCATTACATTTATGATGAATACCGGTTATGTTGGTGGCGATGCCAAGGCAGAGAAGGAGGGTAAAGCCCTTAAGGTAAAGATTCGCCACTCTTCTGCCATGCTTGAGCATCTGTTTAGGGGCACTATCAAATGGGTTGAAGACCCAGATATGGGCTACTATGTTGTTGATGTAAATGCACCAGAAAATACCGAGCTTTTAAAGATAGTGCCTGCTGAGATTCTACAGCCCAAACTCTTCTTTGAAAAGATGGGTAAGATGGATATTTACATGGACTGGGTCAAGAGAATGCGTGAAGAGAGAAAGGCATACCTTGAGAAGATGGGGGTTCCCAAACGTATTGTGGAGGCGCTTTAAGATGGATGTGCTAAAGTTTGCCGATGGCCACAGTGACTTTCTCAGTAAGGCCATCACCACAAGAGATATAGATAGCCTTGTGTCCAGTCCTGCCAAACTGAAAGCGGGTAATGTCATTTTTCAGACCTATGCCATATATATTGGTGGTGGGCAAGATAGCACTAAGCAGGCACTGAGACAGATAGAGCTGTTTCACAGACTTGAAGGGGTAAAGAGGGTATTTACAAAGAGCGATTTGCCATCAGATGATGCCGAAATACCCCATGTTATGCTTGCATTTGAGGGGCTTATTCCTATTGATGGATATCCTGAACTTCTCAGGGTATTTCACATGCTTGGTGTGAGAATGGCCTCTTTGGTTTGGAGTCGCATTAACACATTTGCCGATGGCAGTTTGTTTGGTAAACCCCAAACAGGTAGAGGACTTTCCACCCTTGGTAAAGAGGCACTCGGCATAATGCAGGAGCTAGGATGGGTGCTTGATATTAGCCATCTCAACGATGAAGGTGTAGAAGATGTCTTTAAACACTTTGATGGCACTGTTGTTGCCACCCATTCCTGTGCCCGTAGCCTGTGCGATATACCCCGCAATCTGCCCGATGAGTTTATGGAAGAGATTGCCCGTCGTGGTGGTGTTGTGGGGATCAACTTTGCCCCCATGTTCCTGACATGTGAGGATAAGGCAACTCCTACCGATATTGTCAGACATGCCGAACACATGCTGAAGATTATGGGTGAAGACCATGTGGCACTGGGTTCAGACTTTGATGGATTATCTAAATACCCTGAAAATCTTGATGGTGCCGATATGATGCCGCTGCTTGGCAACCACCTTATAGAGGCATTTGGTGAGGAGGTTGCTGCCAAGATAGCATATAAAAACTGGCTGAGGGTGATGAAAGAAAATCTGCCCGAGGGGTGATATCTATGGGCTTTTATGACTGGATAAGGGAGAACATCTTTCACGATGATGACGATGAGGATGACGAAGAGCTTATATGGGAAGATGAGGAGGAAGACGACGACTGGGATGTAGATGAAGATGAGGACGGAGATTGGGACTTTGATGGAGAAGATGACGAAGAGGAAGATGAATGGTAAATAAATAGCAGGGTGTGGCTATCTCTCACCCTGCTTTTTAAACTGCTCTGTTCTTGACTTGAAAGTCTATCTATGGTAAAATACCCTTTGCTGGGCCCGTAGCTCAACTGGATAGAGCAGTGGACTACGGATCCACAGGTTGGGGGTTCGAATCCCTCCGGGCTCACCAAAGAGGGGAGGTTTACGCCTCCCCTCTTTGCTTTTTGACCTCTGTTTCATGATAATCATAAAGCATGCTCATTATAGAGAAAATGATGTATGTAGAAAATACGAAGATTTGTCCCAAATGTGGTGGTGTTATGTATGTTGGACGAATATATCCTGGTGAGTCTAAAACCCCTATAGAGTTTGCAGATGTTCCACAAAAAGATGGGGATTTACCTTTGCACCTTGCAAGAAGAAAGAGGTTATTGCCTATGCGTGTCAGGAATGGGGTTGGATAGAATATTATGTTGATGTATAATTAAATGAAATATATTATTTTGTATGTTAAATTGATTGAGTTGTGAAAATGATTGTCGGAGGCTGTTTCTATGAAAAGATTTATTCTGGTGCTGGCTTTGGTGGCGGTTGTTTTGACCTCTTTGGCCTTTATGGGGCCGACGGTTGGGAAGTATAAGACATCGGTTTATACATTTATAGGTGGAGCTGTGGCCTCGGGGTATTCTACGGGCTTTGATACATCGTGGGATATAGATGGTAAAACCTTTCGCGGTATGGCTATTCCTGTAAAGGGTGGCGTGCTTTATGACCTTTATCACTACAGTGATATGGCTACAGAGGCTCATCATGCCATGATACTTGTAACACCGTTTACCATTTCTTATGTATGGAATAGCTATGTTTATGACAAGAGGTCGCACATGTATAAGTTACAGTTTCACCGTGTAAAAAGAGGAGAAACTGTATATGAAGCCTTATATGATGCCTATGCGGGTAGGTACTATGAAAGGCCCAGTTTGCCTGTAAAGCCTTATAATTCTGATCTGCAAGGGTTTCTAATGGTGCTGTTTTCTAAAGATGCTTATAAGGTAAAAAGTTCTTCCCCATATGGTTTTGTTTATGGCAGTGGCATAAAAGAT
>JAMORD010000236.1 GCA_027063755.1 bacterium
TTGCTAAGGGATACAGCGGCACTTGTGGTGCCGGCCCCCATTGCCACCTCATATGCCAGCCTAAACAGCTCCATAGAATACCTAAACGAGTGTTCTTGCTCATATACGGCAAGGTTGTTATAGGCCTTAGAGATAAACAGTGGATCTTGTATGGCACGAGCCTCTTCAAGAAGATTAATCCACTGCTGCCTGGCCTCTTCTCCCCTACCCTGCAAAAACAGCACTCTACCAAGTGCATTGACAAGCTCAAGTCTCAAGTTATCGGGTACCGATGTCATATTGGCAAGAGATAGACCTTCTCTATAGTAAACCTCTGCTGTCTCATAATTGTTAAATTCTTCATTGATACGACCCAGTCCCCAGAGCACCCACACAGATACGGGATATCCCCTATGTGTCTGATAAAACTCTCTCAGCAAAGACAGCATATGTCTAACCTGTGCATCGGACACATCACCATACAAGAGTATAAACTCAACAAACATGGCAAGGAGCAGAGGTCTTTTTTCCACATAATCTTCAAGGTATGAGGCAAACTTCATAAGAGAGGGATGAGAGCCAAAATATGTGTACAAGAAACGGGCTATGTAGGCTGAAGCAGGTTTGGGAAGCATATCGGGATTCTCAATATAGCCTAAATCGCCAAGCACTTCAAATATACGCTCCAAGAAAAACCTCTCTTTTAGAGACCTTATCCACATAATGAGATATGCGTGGGCCTTTCGCATAAGACCTATATCTCTGGCATGCATAGACAGTATAAACATGGCATCATTTATGCCCCTGAATAGCCGCGAACATATAGAACGATTAGTATAATTTTCTATCGTCTCGTGGTCCACTTCTCTTATCCACTGCGATGCTATAGCATATTGCACCCTCCATACGGGAATACCTGTGACATTGCTAAGATAGTCTAGGCTCTCTACAAGACCAATATCTTCAAGAAACCGAAAATCGTCCTCTGAAGAATTCTCTGCCAAAGATACAGCCCACACCCTCATCGTTGGCCCAAATCTACCCACATGATATTTAGACACAAATGTCAGAGCTGTATACAAGGCCCTCTGGCCCCCTGTTAGGTTATCTTCTATAACCTCATTTACACTTCTGTACATACGCAGGTCGTGGCCCTTTTTCTTTGCCAGAGCATAAAGCACCTTATACACACCGGGATTGCCCTGGACAAGCTCATACTCTTTCTTTGATATCTTATGACCTACTACCCTTTCAAACTCCTCTATAGAAGGCTCTTTCAGTCTTATACGGGGAAACAACACCTTGGGATCGTCTACTTCAGATATAAATACAATGCGGACACCATCCCACTGCCCTTTGTCACCGGAGTGGGATGTCTCATACATGATATTGACAAACTTCCTCAAATCGGCGGCATCAAGGGCAAAGTAGTCATTGAGCACCCACACGATATCACCGGAAATATCATTCAAAATGGTAGCTATATGGGGAAATACAACTTCAACATTGACAATAGACCGTGAGAGATCTATACCCATTCTCTCTATCTCAGGAGCCAGCGTTGGCACATAATGGGCAAAGAAACGCCCCACAGCGCCACGAAACATTCCCATATACATGCTTCTGTCATGCTCGGGAATAAGATCCCATATGGCCTTAAGGAAATTACCAAGGGCCGTATATGTAGAAATGAGGGGTACCTCAAGGGGACGGTATCCCATCTTCTTCAAAGCCCCCATTACCTGCTTTCTCTTACCTATACCTTCAGGCCCATACACATACAGTGCATGTACGCCACTACCTTCAAGAGACTCTTTGAGCCGTGTGTAAACATCCTCCACCTTGTATCACCTTTCTATCTTCATAAACGCTTTCACATAACCCTCTTCTGGCATAGCCAGTATACCCTCTCTTTCTAAATACTCTAACACACGGGGAAATGTCCGTATCCACATGAGATAGTAAATCCACATATCGTTAACCGTGGGATGCTGAAATGCATTTATAGAAGAGAGTTCTCCCCAATATGTCTGTATTGTTGCCTCTATAGGAGGCAGTACCAGATTACCAACCAAACCCGCCATACCCGATATATGCTTTGTATCAGATGGCAATATCACAGGCACTGTTCCCATAACCTTGCCCGGCACCGAGTCTACATAGCCCATCTGCCTCATAAAGTCTATGAGGTCCCAAAAGTGCATTTCAGACACACCAACATATGCCCTCAGCCTATCCCACTCTTCAGAGAGATATATCACCCTGGCCATAACAGCCGACATATCGTCAAACATGCCCTGTATATAGTGCCTCAGTAGGCTATAGAAGTTTATAGTGTCCTGTCCCCTAACAACCTTCTTTAGCTGTGTCTCCAGATGTCTCCGTATGGCTGTAATATCTTTAAGGCCTGATACATCTTTTCCAAACGAGATAAACACACCGTATTTGGCTGTTTCCACCTTGGTTGTATCGTGAAGTATGGGAAACGGGGCATTTTTGTCTATGCCAAAGTATATATAGCCCAGCGGGGTATCTGTAGGCAGTATCAGCATACCCTGCTTTGACAAGAGCTTTTTCATA
>JAMORD010000237.1 GCA_027063755.1 bacterium
ATGCCTCACCGCCTCTGTCCTCTATAACAACCTTTTCCCCTTTCTGAAAAACGGCAAACGGTGTGCCCGTATACTTTGGCAAATTTATAGAGGCCCCTGAACCGCCATCACTGGGGGTGGTAGATGCCTCAGTTCCTGTACTTTCCGTTTGGGTAGATGTGCCTTCTCCAGATGCACCTGTAGACTCTTCGGGCTTCTGAGTAGCCGAGCCACACCCCATAAACGCTATAGATAAAACAAGTATAAAGACTACAATATATAAAAACCTTCTATACTTCATAGTGATTCCCCCCCTTCATAGGTATTGTACCGCCACACAGGTGTATACATATAACTACACTATGTCAACGAAAAATTACTAATATGCATTTGACAAACTACATTGCATTATGTAACATAACTAATGCAGGCCAAGAGGATGTCCTCCACCTGCAGGGATCGGTACCGGAGGCCGATGTGGCTTCAGTGAGTGGCCTCAGCGAGTCATGCGGTTGACAGGGTTATGTAAAAGCCACATCAATTGTCCTCATTAGGTGCCGATAGATGTGGTTGGGGTTGTCCCCACAGCCACATCTATCCCTTTCTCTTTTTCTTCTCCATAAGATAGGTATCCCATATCTGCGTCTATCATTATCAGAATATCTTTTAGAAAGGAGGTTTGCTTCAATGAATATAAATTCATTTGCAGAAGAAATAGCGAATTTGGGAGGAATCGCAAAGATTATCACACAAAAAACAGATAGAAAACCGGAGTATAAGAGCATACTAAGTCATATGCTCAACTATGGAAGACTACCACAAATCCAATATGTTATAGACAAAAACGATATAGAAATATTAGTAGAAGCTATATTAAAATTACCATCAAAGGACATCAAAGAGGTCATAATGTCTGCCTTAAAAACAAACTATTCACATACTTATATGCTAAGCACCCTCATTCTTATAAGACAAAAAGATAATAAATTATTTAAAGAACTCTTCCCCCAAATTATTAAAACACCTATTGATTTAGGAGATTTCATTTTACTCAACAGAAGTATGGGATTTGGCTTCGGCAAGTCGGTAAAAGAGGTCATGAGTAATTGGTTAATAGAAAATATTTCTCCTTATTATGCTATAAAGTACAGAAAAACACTAGCCGAAGCCTTAAAAATATCAAGGTTAAAAAGTGACAATCCCATATTTGATTATCTTGCTATGGTCTTCAAAAAAGACATTCCCCAAAATAAAATAGAGAGGATATACAATACATATCCTCAAATAAAGGCATATGAAACAGTAAAACATATGGCACAGGAATATAAAGACCTGCAAAGCATCTATACTATGAGTGATTCAGAAAAAGACGAAAAGAGAAAAGAATTAGAAAAAGAAATGGCGAATCTCATAGAAGAATATCAACTTGATACTAGCACTCTCATATCGTTCGTCCCCCAAACTCCAATGATATTAAAGGCAATGATGCATGTTATGACGACGAACGAATTACTTACCAACATATTCAAACTTATAGACAAAAAGGCAATAGAAACATACGACGATATCCTATTCATTCAGAACAAATTAACATCAAACATAGGGAAAATATCTATTGAGGATATTACTAAAATATTGTACCAATTAAAGGAGGGCAATAATAACTCCCACAAAAATGACAACGATATAACCAAACAAACAATTGTAGGCCTTGTAGTAGACATTCTTGAAAAAACACTTTATAACATATTCAACAATACCGTACCTCAGGCTACAGAACCATGGACGCTATCTTATATTGGAAGCAATAGCAATATCACTTTTCCTTTAAAATTACATATCAATACCATGAAACACTTCATAGCACTATGTGGAGGAACGATTTTTCATCCCATAAAAGCAGAAGACAGTGCTTTTGATAATTTATCCTCTCTTTTTGATACAGCTACGGGCATCCAGTACCCTATTAATAAATTAGTTGTACTACAAATAGGATGGTTATTATATGCAGACAGTGGATGGGTTTTAAAATGGCAACAAATCAAGAGAAAAAACCCAGAAGCTCAATTACATCTTATTTTAGATATATCAACAGTCAACAATATAGACATCCCTATCAATCTTATGAAGAAATTAGATATATACATATACAACAATCCATATAAGTTTTTTGCTCATTTTGCTGAAAGAAAATCGGGATAAGTATCACCACCTTGATATTGCCAAATTACAAAAAGATGGCAAACCCTCCGTACCTATTAGGGCAATTTCCAACCCAGTTAGCCGTACAGCAATCAAAGGCGGGCTGTATATCCAGCCCGCAAAGTGTACTCCTGCAACACTTTTATTAAGCAATAACATATATCCACCAGCATACTCCGAACATTGCCTAAGTAATTTCTCTCTTCATCACAAAACAGCCTTTCATTTTACAATCTCGGCCGAGATTATAAAGTGCATTTTATGAATAAGGCCGAAGTTGTAAATAGACTGTATTGGCATCCCCCACACCGATAAAAGAAACCCTCTTTCCTTCCCCTACTTCAGCATGATCATGACAGAGCGGGACCCCGGATAC
>JAMORD010000238.1 GCA_027063755.1 bacterium
CTGCAATTCTCTGCGAAGCATAGCCATCTCCAAACGGATTATACGCAGGAAGTGTCGTATCAAGCATTTGCAGTGTCTTTTCTACGATGGTATCTATGTCGGTTCCTGCTAACACAATATGACCAGTTTGTACACCTTCAGGTCTTTCAGTAACCCTGCGAAGTAGTACAACAGGTACACCAAACGAAGGAGCCTCTTCTTGAACCCCCCCAGAATCACTAAGCACTATACGGGCTTCCGACATATGTTTCAGAAAAGACATATAGTCCATAGGCTCTGTCAAGATAACGCCATCTATTCCACCTAATTCTTCATAGGCGACATTTTTAACACGAGGATTGGGATGCACTGGATAAATAACCTTTAATCCTGTTTCTTTTACAATTTGTTTTACAGCCTTGTAGATATTCCTAAGTGGCTCTCCCCAATTTTCTCTCCTATGTGCTGTAAGCAGTATATATTCTTTGGGCTTCAAGCCATCATGAAGTGATACATTGACCAATTTCTTCTCTTTAACCCACAATAGTGCATCTACAACGGTATTACCGGTGGTAAAAATATCTACAACCTCAGGCTTTTCCTCATATATACGCTCTTTGGCCATCGGCGTAGGTGGAAATAGCACATCGGCCATTTGGTCAACAAGTCTTCTGTTAATCTCCTCGGGAAATGGTTCAAAGCGATTTTTACTTCTCAAACCCGCCTCTACATGCATGACAGGTATACGCATATAGAAAGCCATAAGGGCCCCCATCATTGTCGTCGTTGTATCGCCGTGAACAAGTATTGCATCTGGAGAAATCTCCTCGTATATTCTTCCTAAACCCTCGGCCAATGCCGATGTCAGATAAGCAAGAGTCTGAGCCTCTTTCATAATATCAAGACGATAATTGGCGTTCAGCCCAAATGTGGCAAGAGCCTCGTCAAGAAGTTCTATATGTTGACCTGTTGACAATATGTAAGGCTCCAGCCCTTCAGCTTTTTTTAGTGCCAAATACACAGGTGCCATCTTTATGGCTTCGGGACGTGTACCTATAACAATTAGTATCCTTTTCATAAGCCTACCTCCCTACAAGATATATAGCAAGAACAGCCATTACAGCCGAAATAGCATAAGCAATAACAACAACTCCTTTTTCGCTAATGCCAGTTTTTAAAAGCATATGATGGAGATGAGATTTATCAGGATAAAAAGGATGTTTCCCCTTAAGAACTCTTCTAACAGAACTCCATGTAAGGTCGCTAATAGGTAAAATAAAAAGCATGATATATATTAGAAACAACAGACCTCCAATGGTCTTTATACTACCCCATAGTGTTAAAACACCTGTATAAAATCCCAACAGTTGGGCACCAACATCCCCCATAAAGGTTTTAGCCTTGGGAAAATTATATGGCCAAAATCCCAGTGTAGCACCAGCAAGAAGTAGTGATAAGATAGATACAATAACATACCCTCTCATTAGCAAGATAACAGAGAATGCTAACGATGATATAAAAATCACCCCGCTAGCAAGTCCGTTAAGACCGTCTATGAAGTTAACGGCATTGGTAAGGGCAACAATCCAAAGTAGAGAAAAAAATACGCTACCCACAGACGAAAGAACAAATGTACCAAACGGTTCTATATTAAGAAAATCAAAGCGAATACCACCCCATAAA
The DNA here is from genome assembly GCA_027063755.1 of bacterium. Lineage (GTDB taxonomy): Bacteria > Coprothermobacterota > Coprothermobacteria > Coprothermobacterales > JAADFF01 > JAADFF01. The sequence goes on from JAMORD010000238.1 coordinate 1,663, forward strand.
ATGACAATAAGTGCAGATACAATCTGCACTGCCAGTTTTATGTACGGAGAAAGTCCCTTGTAATCGTCTACAAACATAAATACATACAAAAGAAATGCCCCCACAAACAGAGACTTTATCCGCACATCGTCAGGAAACAGTATAATGGGGGCAAGAATAAGTGCAAAGAAAAAAGCCAATCCCCCACTACGGGGAATTGGCTTTTTGTGAACTTTCCGCTCGTTGGGATAATCTAAAACATTGAGTTTATGACCTAAATATATCGCTATAGGCTCAGCAAGCCATGTGGTAATAAACGACCACAGAAATATAGCCAGTAGCCATATGGTTCTACTTTGTTCCATAGAGTCTATCACCTGCATCACCAAGACCGGGGACAATATATCCCTGGTCATTAAGATATTCATCCATCGCTGCAACATAAACTTCTACATCGGGATGAGATTTCTCAAGACGAGAAGCCCCCTCAGGAGCAGATATAATGGCAAGCACTTTGATATTCTTGCCACCAATATCTTTGAGGTAATCTACAACATAATCAAGAGACCCACCAGTTGCCAACATGGGATCCATGACAAAGATATTCATATCTCCAATATTGCTGGGAAACTTAGCAAAATACTGTACAGGACGCAAAGAGGCGTGATCCCTGTAAACACCAAAGTGGGCTACCTTGGCATTGGGTATAAGCTTGAGTGCCCCCTCTACCATGGCAAGACCTGCTCGAAGAACAGGAACAAAGAGAATATCACCATCAATAAGGTAACCTTTGGCAGTGGCAATAGGAGTTTCCACCTCTGTCTCCCTCAGTGGAAGTCCTCTTGTTGCTTCATACAAGAGAAGCAAGGTAATCTCAGAGACAAGCTCCCTAAATTCCTTTGCCCCCGTTTCCACA
>JAMORD010000239.1 GCA_027063755.1 bacterium
TTTACGGGGCACAATCTTCTCTACGGCGTATTCCCTATCTTTGATAACCTCAGACACCCATGCATAATCACCAGGATAAATGCCTGTATCTTTCAGCACCCTCTTCCTCACATGGGCATATTTTTCCTCTCCATCTATTTCAACCCAAGCATTATACCTATCAATCTTCACTACTCTGGACAGTCTTCTGATAGTCACCAGTCCACACCTCCAAATCTACTGTTTCACCTTCCCACCTGTAAATACCTGATCTGGGAAACTGGGCCTTTACTGTTTCTATTTTTATTCCCTCAACATACTTATATGTAATCTTACCAACCTTTAAACCTTCATCGGTAATCTTTTTTTCTGCCACCGGCAGAGGTAAACCAACAACATATGGCACCCTTGCCTGCTTGGGTATAGACACAGTAAGCACTACACCTTCACCAATAGCCAATTTTGAACCAGGTTTCGGAGAAATAGACTTGACAACAAAGTTGCCACCATCGGGCACCTCAATAACATCTTTAACTCTAAGACCCGCTTCCCGTATCTTCTTAATTGCCGTTGCGGCATCAGATCCCAATACTGCAGGCACTGTAGCCGTATTCAGTCCTGTGCTAACAATAAGCGTTACCTTCTCCCCACTACCCATAAGCGTACCTGGCACAGGTATTTGGGCTACCACATAACCTACACTGATATCAGCCTGAACAGGCTTTATCTCAAATGATAAATCATTTTCCCATAGCTTAGCAATAGCATCAGAGATGTACATATCGGAAACATCTGGAGCCCTACGCCCTACAGATACCCTTTCTCTACCTGTTAGCCAGTGATACATGCCAAGCCCAACAATCCCCCAAAGTAATGTAGCCAGCAGCAAAACATGTACAAGATATCTTAATACCTTCCTCATAGATTTCGCCTCCTAAGCATGCCACAGGCCGCATCTACATCTTTACCAACAGACTTTCTCACCGTAACAATAAAGCCCTTATCTTTAAGATAGTTCTGAAAAGCCAGTATCTTTTCTTCAGGTGGCTTACGAAAACCGGCAAATGTATCGTTGTAGGGTATAAGGTTAATACGCTTCACCCTGCCCCTTAAAAGCCTTGCCAGTGCCTCCGCATGCTCCAGAGAATCGTTTATACCATCAAGCATGACATATTCAGCTGTTAGCCTAACACCTCTATCTTTGGCATATCTGTGTGCCATATCAAGCACCTTATCTATAGGATTGGCATCTTCTATGGGAACCAACGATTGTCTCAAGTCATGAATTGGTGCATGCACAGATACGGCTAAATGAACCTTGAGATCGCTATCAAGAAGCCTTTCCATTCCATCAAGAATACCGACTGTAGAAAGTGTTATTCTACGGGGAGACATAGCAAATGCCTTCCTATCGGTAAACACCTTAATGGCCTTATATACATTGTCAAAGTTCAGAAGGGGTTCTCCCATTCCCATGAAAACGATACGATCTACTTCTTTTTTCATGTGTTCAAATACCCATATCTGACCTATGATCTCTCCCGCCGTCAGGTTCCGTGAAAAACCACTAAGTCCTGTTTGGCAAAATTTACATCCCACAGGACAACCAACCTGCACAGAAATACAAGCAGTGTGCCATGTATCATCTTTCCCCTCAAAGTTCATATATACAGCCTCTATAAGCTCATCATCTATCTTTGACCGAAGGAGATACTTTATACTATCCGTCCCTTCAGAGGCCTCTACAATCTCATATGGCGACAAGTAAAAGTGTTTATTGAGATACTCCCTAAGTGTTTTAGGAATATTGGCCATCTCATCAAAAGAGCCAACAAATTTGCCATACATCCAATCCCAAATCTGTTTAGCCCTATAGCCCTGAAAACCGGCCTTCTGCAAAATAGCCCTTAGCTCGTCAAGGCTATAATCCATTATCAGTTTCCTATTCACCTTTACGTCTCCCTCCCACAACGCCAATAACATCAAGAGGTGTCCGGAGTACAAGAAACAGGGAAAACGGATAAAATCTCAGTGCATGAAGATAATCCTGTATCTCCTCGGGAACATCTGCATAATGTGTATACATAATCAGTGCCCGTATATAACCATCAGTATCCCAGTAGCCAATTAATAACAGAAGCACAACAATGAGAAACATATCCCATGCTAGTAGTGGCTTACCACCAACCCACCACAAGACAGGCAACAGCATAAACAACCATTTGGCAATAACCTCAAACCACCTACGAACAGGTACAAACCACTCACCAGATAAAGACTGCAAAACCCTACCAACTATAAACATAAAACTCACATGCTTCCCTAAACTTACATCACCCCAAAACACCCCATGGGTAACAAGAACTCTTCCTCTACTTGCGTAATAAAACAAGGTCGGCATTTTCCTCTTTACAACAAATGTAACAAACGGAGACATTTCAGTTTTTATAACAAGAGAGGGAGGAACAGGCAAAACACCTTTGGCGCTAATAGCCCCTATATGCCAACCATACCACACAATATTCCACAACAGATATAGACCCGTTATCAGCAATAATGTGCTATAAAA
>JAMORD010000240.1 GCA_027063755.1 bacterium
TAACCTTAACATCTTTTTCAGGCACTTCCCCTATAAACATAAGAGTAATATGGTAATTGTCCTCCTTTACCCACGATGCCCTCATGCGGCCAAGTTTGGACTTTAAAGCCATAGAGACATCGTATATATACCTTTTAACGACATCATCAACTTCTACACCAACAAATAATCTCATCCACCTATCACCTCACCCAGGATGCGCAAAGCCTTTAAAGCAACAAGTTTTTTCATAAATACACGGGATTTCGGCACAACATTCATACGCCTTACAACAACATCGTCTTTATATGCAACAGCTATATATGTAGTACCAACAGAGTGCCCTTTTTCATCTGGCTTGGGTCCTAAAACACACACAACAGATAGTCCAATATTAGTAGCAGAAATAACCCTGATATGCTTAGCCAACTCATATGCTGTTTCGTAAGATACTGTACCATATGTTTCTACAATATTCCTAGGCACCCCTACAATATGAATCTTATAAGATGGCCAGTATACAACCACACCACCAACAAAAAACTGCGAAGCTCCTGGTACCTTGGTTAGTGTAGAGGTTATTTCGCCACCGGTGCAAGACTCAGCTACGCTCATGGTTAAAGACCTTGATACCAATAGTCTTTTTAGAAACAAGGCTTCGCTATACAACCTCTTATCTAACTTCTGCCACATAGACATCATCTCTGTAATCTTCTATATACACATTTACTATCTGGCCAATATCGCCTATATCACCATTGCGAATTTCTATAACCTTGTCTATCTCAGGAGCACAAAAGATGGGATAGCCAACATCTATAACCTCTTCTGTATCGTGGGATATCACTTCCGTAACGATGGCGCGAGACTGTTTTCCTACCCATCTCAAGGCCCTCTTATCTACATATGAAGACACGACATCTATTAACTCATCGTATCGTCTTTGCTTAACATCATCGGGCACTTGAACCATATCATAGGCTGGTGTACCTTCTTCAGGTATAAACTGAAAGACACCTATCCAATCAAATGGAAGCTTTACAATTTTTTCTTTCATAAACTCAAAGTGCTCATCAGTCTCACCAGGAAACCCTACCATCAGCGTTGTTCGTATAGCTGGCTCACGCCAATATCTGTAAACAGCATTTAGTAGATTCTCAATCTCCGGATATCCATATCCCCTATTCATAAGCTTTAAAACATCGGTATGCAGATGCTGAACGGGAATGTCAAAGTAAGGAATGAGTCTTTCAAACATAGATATTTTTCTCATTAAATCGTCGCGAAAATATTTTGGGTTCAAATAAAGCAACCTAAATAGAATATTCTTGGTATTATCGTGAAGAGCCTTCAGTAGCGCCGGTAACTTCTTCTGTCCCGTTTCAATACCATATGCGGCAACATCTTGTGCCACAAGAACAACCTCTTTATAACCGGCCTCCTCCAATCTCTTTACTTTATTAACGATAACATCTACATCTATGTCCCGCTGAGGACCTTTAAACGAAGGTATAGTGCAGTAAGAACAGGCAGATGAACATCCTTTGGCAATATAAACATAAGCATATGGAAATGTCAATGTAAATGGTATATGAGGATATTCCTCCGTATCAAGCACATCACCTCTAGGAAACTGAGAAAATACCTTTGTCCACTCATCTAAATTATCAGGGTCAATGATTATATCGGCTTCTGGTATCTCTGTAGCAATATTCTCCCTTCCGTATCTCTGCACAACACAACCGGTGAAAACTATCTTCAGGTGTGGATACTGCTCTTTTAGCGATATCGTTGTCTCTATAGATTCTATTGTAGCGGGAGCAATAAATGTACATGTATTAACTATGGCAATATCTGCAATAGATGGATCTGAGACAACATCATGTCCCATATCACAAAGCATATTAAGCCTTTCTTCAAGCACGCTTTGGTTTTTGGGACACCCCAAACTAACGGGGTATATTTTCACTTTGTTCACCCCTTTGGTAAATATATCGCAACAGCGCCCTCTTCTCATCGGGTAGTATAAACACTTTTTCACCATTATATAGAACATAATGTATATCTTTATGAACACCAACCACAATACACTGAGGATCTATAGTGGCATGAACTTTATCTATAAGATGTGGAATATCATTTTCATCGCCATATATAGCAAGATATAACCAACCCTCTTTAAAAGAAATACTACGAAGAGACCCCACAAGCTCTGTTTCATCTTTTGGCACAATAGCGGCACATATTGGTCCTCTAAAATCGGCTACAGATACAATATGTGGCTTTAAAAAAAATAGGAGTAGCAACATTAGTGCTACTCCCACTATAGATATCACTAATCGCTTTTTACTTACCGGGTTTTTTTCTTCCACTTGAAAACACCTCTTTTATTACCTCATCAATATGCGTTACCGGCACTATCTGCAAGTCTTTTTTAACTCTATCCGGGATCTTTACAAGGTCTTTTGCGTTATCTTTAGGAATGATTACCTTTTTAATCCCCCCTCTATGTGCTGCAAGCAACTTCTCCTTCAACCCCCCAATAGGTAATACCTTCCCCCTC
>JAMORD010000241.1 GCA_027063755.1 bacterium
TGCCATAATATTTAACATCTGACGAGGAGTATAAATATCCTATAGTCTGGTCTGTTCCACTTATCGTTTCTATAAATGATTGGGATATAAAAGCAAAGACAAGGAGCAACAACACAACAGCAAGTAAGGATAACCGTTTTCTTATGGAAACAATCCCACCGCTATACATATTAATCCCCCCTACACAATGTGCAGTAAATAGCAGAAATATCTGCCATCTACTCAGATTTTTTAATATCAAAAACATACTATCAATTACCCATATTTACAACACATACCAAATACAATAAGCCTATCACTGACGCCACTCTATGTGTACATTAAATGCACCTTTTCCCCCTGTTGAAGACATATTACCGGCAGATATTGTAGCCTTCTTACATTTGGCCCCATCAAGTTCTGACATAACTCCTATATCTGAATAATCGCCACCATATTTGGCCTTGAGTGCCATTAGCTTGTCCTTAACATCGGCATCGGATAGTTGTCCAACAACAGTATAATCAACTGCTACAATACCCTCTTGATAGCTTATCGTTAGCATATTGTCATTAGACAGCTGAGAGGCATTCAAGCCGGCTGTATCAAATACTTCTTTAACACAAGACCAGTAATCTGAACCTTTGAGACGAGTAATATCCAGTCCCAATGGCGGTATTGTATCCTTAACACTTAGACCCATACCAATAACAATAGAGCCTCCTTCTTTGTCGTATCCTATATCTATAGAAAAACCTTTATCTGTAAGCCCCATAGCCAAGCTACCGCCATAATCGCCGTAGTTTACAGATATAAGCTTTTCAGGATAGCCCATAGAAACAAGTATATCCTTGGCCTTATTAAATGTCTCAGCAGGTATGGTGTAATCAACCTTGGCCTGCACATGCATATTCCACAGTGAATGATTGGTTGTCATGAAACCTAAAGTGATAAGAGATGCATCGTCTGCAATAAATGTATCTACCATAGCCATCAGGACATTTTTGGCATCTTTAGGCATTATAATGCCATCTTTTATATCTGATACCGTCAACACATGGGGTTTAGCCGTCTCTTCTGTTGTCTCACCTGTGTTTTCACCGGTGTTGTTTGATGTATCACCCGCGTTTTCTGAGGTGCTTCCACCGGTGTTTTCATCTGATTCAGTGCTCCCACCATTATCTTCAGATACACTCTCTCCCTGTCCCGTCTGCGTCGGTGCAGAAGGCGCACCAAAGGAAAAAGAACACCCTATAAGCAAAAAAGACACCACAAGAAGAGATACTACGATAAGAAAAAACCTTCTCACATTAAACACCCCCAACAAATCAATCTATAGGACACCCGCCCTACATAATTATTATACTTCTACGCATAAACTTACAACCAATACAGAGGTCTGTATAATGATACACATCAACAAAACTTCACACATGCACAAAAGTGGGTGTTATCTCCCCATATACCTATAGCATCTCCACATGCCGTGGTCTCCAAGGGGCACGGGCATATTCCACTTATGAGAGGTGTGTGCCGTGTATAGTGGTCTGCCATCTACTCTACCTGTGATGAGGGTTGCATGTTCGGGCGTACCACTGCGATTGACATCAAACAGGAGCACATCGCCAGCACGGGCGTCTTTGCATGGAACCTCTCTCCAGCCATGGTTGATAATATACTCCCAAAACTTGGGCACATATATCCAAGCAGCTTCATAGGGTTTCCACTTATCATCGGTCTTTAGTCCACCACAATACAGAGACTGAGATACGCTGTTGGCACAGTCATCACCGGGAAAATATTTAAAGTATGTAGAGTACATCATGGGTATTTTAAAAGATCCTATAGGATATGTATGGGTAAGCATCCATCGGGCTGCAAGAGATGGGGTAAATGTCTCTGGTGGTATACATGTGGCATTGTTCATCTTGGTAGCTGTTAGCATCACACTGGGTGTCATTAGCAGATATGGCACCCACTGCTTGTTCCACCTTGGTAGGTCAAGATACTTTTCAAAACCTCTGGGTATATTACCCCTCTCATAGAGATATTCTCTTAAATCTGCCCACCAAGAAAGATTTTCTAGCACGAGATCTTTTCCTTGCTTTCTAAATGTAATGATGTCTACATTTCCCAGCTTACTATTTGTTTTCCAGCGTATAGTAAGGGCTTCATCTACCCACACGGTAATATGGGTAGCTGTATCTTCAAGTATTCTATAACCGTTAATAGTAGATGTTAGTGTAAATGTAGAGGCAAATGTAGAAATGGCAAGTGCCATAACACCATATTGGGTATTGGGATATACATGGTCGCGTGCCAACACCTCAACAGTTTTATTACGCATATCAAGAACAGAGAAAACCTGTGTCTCAATTTGCATAGCTGAAGAGAAACCCAGCATAAAGGTTATAAGTAATACAAGAAAGGACCTCAGTAGCTGCCACATATTAAGACATCATCACCTCAAGCTTCTTCTGCAGTGCCTCGGATTTAGCAACAACACTAACAGTGCTATCTCCATCTCTAATAAA
>JAMORD010000242.1 GCA_027063755.1 bacterium
GCAAGACCATCAACATTTTACGATGAGCCGGGTAAGGTTGCACATACTGATATGACTGTTCCTTATTGCCCTCAGATTCGCGAGGAGGTTATGAAGGCTGCCGATAAGATGGGTTTTAAAGATATCCACAATGGTGGTACATATGTAACAACCGAAGGTCCCCGCTTTGAAACGGCTGCTGAAATAAAGGCATATCGTATGCTTGGTGGAGACTTGGTAGGTATGACTTCTGTTCCTGAGGTTGTACTTGCCAGAGAAGCTGGTATGTGTTATGCCAGTATCTCTATTGTAACCAATTTTGCCGCTGGGATATCTCCAGATATCCTTACTCACGATGAAGTGTTAGAGATGATGTCTAAAATTACCCCTATCGTTGGTCAGTTAATCCTTGAGACTATCAAGAATTTCCCCGAAGAGAAAACTTGCCAGTGTCCTTGGGATGTTTCACTACTGGATATTAAAGTGGAGAAGTAGAGTAAAATAAAAATGAAAAAACTTTAGGGAGGTGCTGCTTATGTTGAGCGAGCTCGCAAAAACCCACAAGATTTATATCGGCTCTGACCATGCCGGTTATGACCTAAAAATGGCTGTTAGAGAATTTTTGGTGGAACAGGGATTTGATGTGATAGATGTTGGGACACACTCCAAAGAGTCTTGTGATTATCCTGATTATGCAAGAGAGGTTGCAACCAAAGTTTTAGAAGATAAAGATTCCTTCGGTATTCTTATATGCGGAACTGGTATAGGCATGAGTATTGCTGCAAACAAGGTGCCCGGTATTAGGGCTGCACTTGCCAATGATATTATTGCTGCCAAACTTGCCCGTGCCCACAACAATGCCAATGTGCTCTGTATGGGGGGAAGACTTATTGGGAAAGAACTGTCTTTTGAAATTGTGAAAACATTCCTTCTTACCCAGTATGATGGAGGAAGACATGAGAGAAGACTGAGAAAGATAGAACATATAGAAGAGGACTTTTGCAAGAAATAAGATTTTGAAATCTCAAGAGGGGGAGGACTGATATTGTGTGGGAATTTGTGAAAAAAACAGATCCTGAGGTATGGGAAGCCATTAGGGGGGAGCTGGAGAGAGAACGAACAACTCTTGAGCTTATTGCTTCGGAGAACTTTCCATCTTTGGCTGTGCTTGAGGCGATGTCTACAGTCTTGAATAACAAATATGCTGAGGGATATCCCGGTGCCCGCTACTATGGAGGATGTAAATATGTAGATATTATTGAGGATATTGCCAGAGAGCGTGCTAAGAAGCTATTTGATGCCGATCACGCCAATGTGCAACCTCACTCTGGTAGTCAGGCCAATCAGGCTGTATATCTTGCCCTCTTAAAGCCTGGCGATAAAATTTTGTCTATGGACCTTGCCCATGGTGGACACCTAACCCATGGTGCCAAGGTATCTTTAACCGGTAAATGGTTTGATGTTTACCACTATGGTGTTGATCCCGAGACGGAGACTATCAATTATGACAAGGTGAGAGAAATAGCACTGGAGGTTAAACCTAAGCTTATTATTGCTGGTGCCAGCTCTTATCCAAGGTTTATAGACTTTGCCAAGTTTAGGGAGATAGCCGATGAGGTAGGAGCATATTTGATGGTAGATATGGCACATATTGCCGGTCTTGTTGCCGCCGGTGTGCATCCATCTCCTGTGCCTTATGCCCATGTAGTGACTACAACAACCCATAAGACCTTGAGGGGACCACGTAGTGGTATGATTCTTACTACAAAGAAACTGGCCAAGAAGATTGACAAGGCTGTATTCCCCGGTTTGCAAGGTGGGCCACTGGAGCATGTTATTGCTGCCAAGGCTATTGCTCTAAAAGAGGCTGCTACAGAAGAGTTTAAACAGTATGCTAAGCAGATAGTAGAAAATGCAAAGGTGCTTGCCGATGAACTGGTGAAGCATGGATTGCGAATTGTTTCCGGTGGCACCGATAATCACCTGATGCTTGTAGATCTTAGACCTATTGGGGTCACAGGTAAAGATGCCGAGAATATGCTTGAAGAGGCAGGTATTACTGTCAATAAGAATGCCATTCCGTTTGACCCACAGCCACCCAAGGTGGCTTCAGGTATCCGTATAGGAACCCCAGCCCTTACAACAAGGGGTATGGGGCCAGACGAGATGAAGAAAGTTGCCGAGCTTATTGTGAAAGTTTTAAAGTCTGGTGGCGATGAGAAGATTATCACATCTGTTAGAGAAGAGGTAAAGGAACTGACAAGTCAGTTCCCACTATATCCTGAACTGGGGGAGTGATAAATCGTGGGGGTGCATGTTGTAGATCATCCACTTATTAAGTACAAAATTACTATGCTAAGAGATGTGGAAACGGGGGCAAAGGAATTTAGGGAGCTTGTCTCTGAGATTACCTTGCTTCTCTTGTATGAAGCAACAAGAGGACTTCCACTGAGGGAGACAGAGGTGGAAACTCCTATTGCCACTGCCAAGGGTTACCTTATTGATGGTGATATTCTCTTTGTT
>JAMORD010000243.1 GCA_027063755.1 bacterium
TATTAACCGGAGTAAAAGTCCCCGTGCATACACTTTGTCCTTGTTCTAAGGCCATAAGTAAATATGGCGCCCACAATCAGAGGGCATTTGTAGATATTACAGTAAAGAGTACCAAGATTGTATGGCTTGAAGAACTCATTGAAATAGCGGAAAAAGGTGCAAGTCATGGATTATACGCCCTACTCAAGAGGATTGATGAAAAACACCTAACAGAACATGCCTATGACAACCCGAAATTTGTTGAGGATGTAGCCCGTGATGTCGCCACCATACTCATCAATGATGAGCGTATTAAATGGTTTAGTGTAGAAGTAGAAAGTATGGAAAGTATACATAACCATCAGGCATATGCATCTGTTATATGGGAAAGGGGGAATGGATTTTGGACAGCATAAGAAGCAAGGTACAAAGGCTATCGTCTATCACCGACATTGCCAAAGAGGTGAGAAATGTCGGTGCCGATTTATCAACAATTTCTATTTTTACAGCCAAAGGAAAAATCGTACCAATAAAACTATATGGTCTCGTCCCAGCAGCCGCCAACATCATTAAACAAGAAATGCTTGCACTGGGTGGAGATGCCATCGTTCACAGAAATGCCATCAATTGTAAGATAGAAACTTCAGATGTCCTCCTACTTGGAACCCCACGACACTACAGATATCTAAAGGAAAAATTGGCATACATGCCCTATTGGGGGCTGAAAGAGATAGGTGAGGAAATTGTAAACATATTGGAAAACCCCACCGTGCCAGAGCCCATGAATACACCACATGGCACCTTGTCCTTTGACAAACCCCTTATTATGGGCATTATCAACACCACTCCCGATTCATTTTTCTCCGGTAGCAGAAAACAAGCCCTTGAAGAAATAGTCAACACGGCAAGACAGATGATTGAAGATGGAGCCGATATTTTGGACATAGGTGGCGAATCAACACGACCAGGAGCAGATCCCGTATCTTTGGAAGAGGAACTGGATAGGGTCATTCCCGCCATAAAGGCCATCAGACAAGAGGTCAGCAAAGACATTATTATCTCTATAGACACATATAAGGCCAAAGTAGCAGAAGAAGCACTAAAGGCAGGAGCAGATATTATCAATGACATTAGTGGTTTGAGATTTGATGAAAACATGGTAAATGTAGCCACCCAGTGGAATGTGCCAGTTATTATCATGCACATTAAAGGCACTCCCAGAAATATGCAGAAAAATCCCCATTACGACAACTTTATTAAGGAACTCCATGAATACTTTATAGAACGCCTTGACTATGCCGTTTCCCACGGTATAGATGAGAAAAATATTATATTAGATCCGGGTATTGGCTTTGGGAAAAGACTTCAGGACAATGTAGACATATTTAACCAAATAGAAGGCATGCTCATGTATGGCAGGCCTATACTCATAGGGGCATCTCGCAAATCCATGATAGGCATGATACTTGATGGCATTCCACCAGAAGAAAGACTGGAAGGTACTCTGGCCCTAACGGCACTGGCCGTAGACAGAGGAGCACACATCATTAGGGTACACGATGTCAAAGAAAACAGAAAAGTTGCAGATATCACCTACTATCTCAAGATCCACCGATAATAAAAAGAGGGGGCTATGCCCCCTCTTTAGTTTTCAACTGAGTCTTCTTTACAGAATTTGCATACACCGTATATAATCAGCTGACCAGTAATTGCCTCATGTTCATCGGCAGCCGCTGTAGCCTTAAGTATAGGCATAATATCTACATCAATATCATATACCCTACCACACTTTATACACTTAAAGTGGGCATGGGGTGAAGTATTAATATCATATCTTACACTACCGTCCTCTATAAGTAGTTCCTGGACAATACCTTTCTCTACAAAGGAATTGAGTATGTTGTAAACAGAAGACAACGATATACGATACCCTTGTCTATCCATCGCCTTTTTGATATCGTCAGCTGTTGGGTGTATGCGATTTTCCATGAGAAACTTGAGAATATACAACCTATGACTGGATACACGCAAACCATTTTCTCGCAATATTCTCTCAAGTTCTTTCTCACTCACAGCATTCATACCACATCACTCCATTTCGGTGTTTTTGCCAAGGTTATGGTATAGACCTTATCTATACCAAACCCTAAGGCAAGTCCTTTTAGGCTATCCAATGTACTGCCTGTCGTAATAATATCATCAACAATTAGAATAGGCCCCACAACTTTTGGAACATTTCTACTTATATTATACACATTTTTTAAACTATTTTTTCTTTCTGATGCAGTCAGCACATGCTGTGAATGAGGTCTTTGTTTCTCAAACAAGTGTACTATAGGCTTGTTTATAATATCTGAGAGTCCCATCGCCAATAAATAAGGAAAAGAGAACATGTTTTTTACTATTTCATATTTATGATGGGGAACATAGGATATGTAGCCAAACAGATTATCCAGATTTTTCTGAATAAGCATCCGGCCCATATATTGACCTA
>JAMORD010000244.1 GCA_027063755.1 bacterium
GGCATATATAAGACTGCCAAGATAACCTTCAACTTCCATTCCTGTATACCAGTTTGCCCTTACTTGAGTAGTTACAAAGCATCTATCTTGGCTAATATCTGTTGAATCAGAACCTATGTATGTAAAAGGGATAGGATGAGTCATAGGAATAAATTGAGGAAGAAGTTTGGTTGCTATTGTACTACTGAGAGATGCTTTTACCAATGATTCTTTTACATGTTTGATAGCATTTCCAGTATGAATGACTTCAGTGAGCACAATGGCCTTTCGCGAAGTAACATTCTTGTCTGTTACATCTACCATGTGTGGTAACCCATTTTTAATGTGCGTTGGCTTCACGCTGTTACCCTCCTATATTTCTCATTTCAACACTCCATGCTGCTTTTGGGTCGCCGTGTTCTGGTTTTGCCTTGATTCCCTCTTGGAGAAACTCTATTGTTTCTTCCAATCCAGCCCTTATCTTGTCAAGTCCCGGTATTTTTATTGGAGCAAACAAGCACGGATATATATTACCTCTACTGTCTATTCTAATACGATTACACCTCTGACAGTAATTCATAGAGAAAAAAGCTATGAAACCTACAATGGTGCCATCTTCTAATTTGTAGTATGTACTTGGGCCTTTACCAAGATGAGTATCAATAGGCGTTAAAGGAGATATGTTTTCTTCAATGTATTTTTTTAAGTCTGTGATTTTAAAGAACATGTCATTCCATGTCTCTGTATCTATCTTGGGCATTAACTCTATAAATCTTAGGGGCACATTGCGAGAACGGGCCAGGTCCAGTAGGGATGGTAATTCTTTTATCGTGATGTCTTTCATAACGACAGTATTGAGTTTTACCTGAATACCTGCATCTATGGCGTCGTCTATACCTCTAAGGACAAGATGCACGGCGTCTACACCGGTGATGTATTTGAATGTTTCAGGATCTACAGCGTCAATACTGATATTGGCCGAAGTTAAACCGGCATCTTTGAGTTCCCTTGCATAAATTGACAGGTAATAGCCATTGGTTGTGATTGCTATATCGTCTATGCCTACATCTTTTATCATGGAGACAAGTTTGGGAAGAGGATGTCTTACGAGAGGTTCTCCGCCTGTTAGTCTTATTTTGTTGATACCTAAATGTTTGCCAGCCTCTGCTATGCGAGCTATATCTTCAAACGACAGTATGTCTTTCTTTGGCACTTTTTCAAATCCATGGGTGCCTGTGGTGCAATATTTGCACATAAAGTTGCAATGATCTATGACGGATATACGAATATATTCTATTTTCCTTCCAAATGGGTCTGTCATTTACTTAACCACCTTTCCGCTGGCAGACACATCATAGCCTCCAATTTCTTGCACTTTTGCCTGCCATTTTGTGCTTCTTAGCACATCTATGATATTTTGAGCAAGTGCTTCATCGTCTTCAGGTATGATTATATGATACTCCTCAGTATGTACAGGAACAAAGTCTAAATTAAGGGCATCGGCGGCTGCCTTTATACCAAGACCGGCATCTGCCATGCCTATTGCAACAGTCATGGCTACTTGCAAGTGTGAGAATCGTTCAAGCATATAGCCATCAATATCGTTGGGTGAAATCTCGTATTTGGCCAGAAGAAAATCAAGTAGCATACGCGTGCCAGAGCCCTTTTCCCTGTTGACAAACCTTATTCGCCTTATATCTTCAAAGGATGATATGTTTTTCGGATTGCCCTTAGGCACAATAAACCCTTGTTCTCGTTTTGCCATAAGTATGAGCCTTGCCGGTCGTTTAATGAATGGCACATTATACTGTCCCGTTTCTGGATCAAGAAGGTGGGCTCCTGCAAAATATACTTGTCCTTTGTTAAAGGCTCCAATAGAACCCAAAGAGCCCTTTTTTGCATAAGATATTAGTACCCCTTTTTCTCTAAGGAGAGAAAGAAGTAATTTAAAGGCTATATCATCACTTGCCATTACCAAAAGAGGATGTCCACCTTTTACCTTGATAATTTCAACTTCTTTACCGGCCCGATATCCTTCGCTTCCTTCAGGTATAAATAAATGTGCATTTGCCATAGTAATGGGAAATAGTTTGCTGGAACCACTACCTAAAGTTATGGCATGCTCTTTACCATCGTGGGCTTTACCTACTACTATACGAAGTAACTCTGCAACACCACCAGGTGATGGCACATGCACGCTAAGCGTTGCTTTTTCTATGTTTTTAGGTATAGGAGTATCTTCCGGTATAAATACTTGAATAAGGGGTTTTACAATATGTTGGAGTATATAGTAGGTGGCAGTTGGATATCCTGGTAGCCCTATAACGGGCTTATTGTCCACTATACCTATTATTGTGGGTTTTGATGGTCTGATACGTATACCATGAACGAGCAGCTTTCCCGTGTTTTCTATCAGGGGAGCAATAAGGTCATGTTTTCCTCTTGAAGAGCCCCCAATAAACAACACGATATCTGCAATTTTTAGACCCTCTTTTAGTGCGTGAGATAGCTTGTCCATATCATTGGGAACAGGACTATATATTTTTGATACCGTACCTCCAAATTTTTCAATATACTGGGCTACCATGAGGCTACTTGTTTCTGGTAAATCGCCTTCTTTGAGGTCAGTTTCGGGAACCTTCATCTCTTCTCCTGTGGGTATGATGGCGACACGGATTGGTTTGTAGACTTTTATTGTCTTTACCCCAGCTGCCCTCATCAGTGCTATGTGTTCAGGGAGAAGATATGTGTTTCTCCAAATAATAAGGTCGTTTTTGATAACATCTTCTCCTATAAATCGGATACCTTTTCCGACAGAAATACTCTTGTGAAATACAAAGTATTCACCGTCTTCTAAAACATCTTCTTGCATATATACAGCATCTTCTTCAGGAAAGTGAATGGGATCTCCTGTATTGACATAGCGAACACTGTCTTTGGGAACCCTTATGGGATTTGCCGTGTGGGCCCCTTTAAATCTATCACTTTTTACGGCGTATCCATCAACAGCTGCTGCCAGGAAGTGGGGTACATTACGCTTTGCCCATATTTCCTCTGCTGATACCCTACCAACGGCCTCTTGTACTGGTATTTCTTCTGTTTGAGGGGAGATGAGAGATTTTAGCGTGTTATTTACCAACTCTAAAACTTCATTCCATGGGGTGGTGTTGTGAAATTTACTCATAAAAGCATCACCTCAACTTCCTCACCAGCCGATAGCCCTTCTTTTTCTGGTGGTATGCGGGCTAAACCGTCTGCCATGGCAAGTGTATATGTTATACCTGACTGTGTAATCATTGGTTCTACTGTGGGGGGGGATGTGGAGAAATCTATTTTTACTCTGAGATATTCTTCTATACCGGGCTTACTATATACTTCGGTTTTGATTATTCCTCGTATGAAAACAAATGGTGTTTGTCTATTACTGCCGGCTATATATTCCACAATATTTGTACCTATCAGTTTGGCTGACACGAAACATGATGCTGGATGCCCGGGCAGTCCCAGTATTGGTTTCCCACCGGAAACAGCAACAATGGTGGGCTTTCCAGGACTGATGCGGAGTCCATGAAATAATATCTCACTATCGGGTAGACTTTTTATAACAGAAACGACAAGGTCCCTTGTGCCGGCCGAAGAGCCTCCTGATAACATGACAATGTCAGCTATATTTAAAGCCTCTTTTAAGGCTTTTTCCATTGCCTCTCTTTTGTCGGGAATAATAACTGGTGATACATCTAATATTTCCCCTATTCCTCCAAACATGGCTTTGAGCATGGGACCATTGGCATCACGCATTTTCCCAGGTTCTGGATAGCTGTCTGGTGGAACAATTTCATCTCCAGTAGAAAAAATGGCTATTTTAGGTTTTCTATATACTTTTACTGTTGTAATGCCGGCATATGCAAGAAGCCCGATGTGACGGGCATGTAGTTTGGTTCCCTTAGGTATAAGGAGCATGCCTTCCTTAATATCTTCCCCAGGTTGCACGGTGTTTTCACCAGGTGCTACACTGCGATACATTTCTACATATGGAGAAATTTCTTCGGTATATTCAATCATCTCAACGGCATCAGCTCCTTCTGGTAAAATGCCGCCTGTTGGTATATACATGGTCTGACCAGGGGCTATATCCTCTTTCGGTATTTCTCCAATGTGAATTTCTCCTTTCTTAAGGAGCATTGCAGGTGTTTCGGGAGAAGCCCCCATTGTGTCTTCAGATTTAACGGCATATCCATCTACGGTTGAGCGTGGTAGTGGGGGAATATTCTCTGTGCTGTATATATCTTCGGCCAGTATTCTTCCTGATGCTTGAAAAATACTAACCTCTTCAGTATCCTCTATACGAGAATATCTATGGTATATGGGGGTTAGCCTTTCAGAAGGCGATACTAAATATAAAAATGCCATACAAGCACCTCCTCTCGCTTAAATTATAAATCAAGATATTAATCTGGTAGTAGACAGATAGAATACTTGTGGAGGTGATGACAAGATGGATTTTATGAGTATGCTATGGTGGCTCTTGTTTATCATTGTAATTATGGAGCCCGCTATGCAACAGTGGCATCTTCAGAATATGCGTCACATGCTACTGGCAAGACTGGAGAAAAAGAGAAAGAGTAGGGTTATTACCCTTATTCACCGACAGGAGACCATTTCATTCTTTGGTTTACCTATTTCTCGTTTCATCAATATTGATGATTCTGAGGCTGTTCTTTCTGCCATTCGCTCAACACCCGATGATGTTCCTATAGATCTTATTATTCATACACCGGGAGGTCTGGTGCTTGCAGCGGAACAGATTGCCAAGGCACTAAAAAGACACAAGGCACCTACCAGGGTTATTGTTCCCCACTATGCCATGTCTGGCGGAACGCTAATAGCACTTGCTGCAGATGAGATTATTATGGATGAAAATGCTGTGTTGGGACCAGTGGATCCTCAGCTTGGATCTGAACCTGCTGCGTCTATTGTTAAGGCAGTGGAGGAAAAGGGAACAGATAAAGTGGATGATGCCACGCTAATCAAGGCTGACATGTCAAAAAAGGCACTGAAACAGGTTAAGGAGTTTGTCAAAGAGATGCTTCTTGAACATTATACAGAGGAAGATGCAGAGAGAATATCCGACATTCTATCTCAGGGTACTTGGACCCACGACTATCCTCTCTTTAAGGAGACACTTGACGAACTTCTAAAACCACAGCATGGTGGCGATGGGATAAAAATCAGCACTGATGTTCCAACCGAGGTGTACATGCTAATGAATCTGTATCCACAACCTGCCGGTCGTCGCCCCAGTGTTAGCTATATTCCGCATTCTACAGGAGATTGGAGGAATAAGTAATGTTTCTGTTGCCGTTAAGGGATATTAACCCTACTCGTAAGGCACCAATTATGACTTATGTCATAATACTGGTGTCTTTTCTTGCATTCTTCTTTGAACTGTCTATGCCGAAGGGAACCCTTCAAATGTTTATACAAACACATGCATTTGTACCTGCTAAATTCTGGCATATGGTTAAAGTATTTGATCTATGGGGAATACTGTCTATGATATTGTTTTCTACATTTTTGCACGGTGGCTGGATGCATATTATAGGTAATATGTGGTTCTTGTATGTTTTCGGTGATAATGTAGAAGACGCTATGGGACATCATGTATATCTTCTTTTTTATCTGTTTGCTTCTGCCGTTGGTATGATTGTTCACGCTATGATCTTTCCTACAAGTAACATGCCACTTATTGGTGGTTCTGCTGCTATCTCTGGTGTTCTTGGAGCCTATATGGTTCTTTTCCCAGCATCACCTATAGAAACACTTTTCATTATAGGTATTTTCCCTATGACTGTATATATATCTGCTTACTGGTATCTGTTTTACTGGATACTCCTTCAGCTTGTGAGTGGTATTGTTGATGTTATGAGTCCTGTTGCATATTGGGCACATGTTGGTGGCTTTTTAGCGGGTTTATGGATAGGTGCAGTTGTTAAAAGTCATAGACCTACCAGGTACAGGTTTTATTCTGATAGAATTTACTACTATCGGTAATGATTTAATATAGATCTCAGGAGGGGATGTTATGAACTTTCCACCACACCATCTGTACATAAGGCCTCAGTATATGCCTATGCCTATACCATGGCACATGGTAGAGCCTGATGCAGAGTCTTTGATAGTAGAGTTGGGGTTTGGTAGAGGAGAGTATCTACTGACTTTATCAAAAACCTTTCCTGATGCCCTTATTATTGGGTTTGAGGTGTCAATGACTTCTCTTCTTAAGGCCGCCTATAGGCTTCAAAGTGCAGACAAACGCAATGTGAAAATGCTGCTGTTTGATGGGGTTTTAGGTCTTTCAGAATTTTTTACCCCAAATTCGGTAGATGCTGTGTATATGAACTTTCCCATACCTTGGCCTAAGAAAAAACATGCCAAACGAAGAGTTGTTAGGGATGATTTCTGGCGTATACTTGCTCGCGTGTTAAAAATTGGTGGGTATTTTGAGCTTATGACCGATGTTGACTGGTATGCCGAAGAGGCACAGAAAAATGCTGAGGAAGTTGGGGTGTTTTCTGTAGAACTTAAGAGAAATCCTAGCCGTAGGGTTCAAACAAAGTATGAGCAAAAATGGCTTGCAGAGGGTAGAGATATATTCTTGGTAAGGGTTGTCAAGGATGAAGACTATAAATCTGATTACGAAAGACTGTTTATAAAGGGGGCTGACTATATGCCACATGCTTTCATAAAAAAGCCGTGGAAAGAGCTTCTTAATGATATGAAGTCTTTGGAAGGACTAGAGATAAGACAGTCTACTGATAAAGGCTATGGTATTAGAGAGGTCTTTTATAGAGATAGAGAGATTCTTTTACGCAGCTTTACCATAGATAGGGGGTTTTTTCAGTCGTTTTATATATGGATTCGTCCCGAAGATAAAGAGGGGGACGATGCCTTTCTTATGAAACTTGATCCTCTGTCTTCGCCGTTTAGAACGAAATCTCTCATGAGCCTTATGAGACATATTAAAGATATAGTAGGAGAAGAATTTGTTGTTAGACACAATTTAGGTTAATATATGTTTTGTATAACCAGGCCATGGCAAGGTGCCGTGAGGCTTAATAGGGAAGCCGGTGAAAATCCGGCACTGCCCCGCAACTGTGAGGGGTGAAAGCCCTTGTTAATATGCCACTGGGTAATCCGGGAAGGCTACAAGGGTATGCCCCGAGTCAGGAGACCTGCCTTGCCATGCCGCGGAAGCCTCGCGTGGGGGTAAACCGGGGACCTCCACCAAATTTTAAAAGGAGGTGCTAAATATGAAGAGAAAACTGACTATTCTCTTGTTGTCTTTGCTTCTTGTTTCTTCTCTTTTAATCACCAATGTGTATTCTGCAGTTGTTGTTGATGATGTGGGTAGAGTTGTGAGGCTTTACAAAACCCCTAAGCGTATCGTGTCTACAGCTCCATCTATCACCGAGATTTTATTTGCCATTGGAGCAGGCAGTCGTGTTGTTGGCCGTACAGACTTTGATAACTATCCACCTGAAGTGAAGAAAATACCCAGTATAGGTGGTTTTTCTACGCCTAGCTATGAGAAGATTATTAGCTTGAGGCCTGACCTCGTTATCTCAGCTAAATCTTTTCCTAAGCAGTTGTTTGACAAATTATCTGCAGAGTTTCCTGTAATGGTGCTCGATCCCCATTCTCTGAAGGATATTGCCAATGACATACGCAAAGTGGGTTTGGTAACTGGACTATATAGAAATGCTCAGGGTGTTGCATTTAAGGTAGAAGCCATTGAGAGGGCTGTTAGGGCTTTTTCTAAAGACCATAGAGATTCTAAGGTATTATTTGTGCTCTGGTATAACCCCATTATGTCTACAAACAAATCAACATTCATAGGTCAGATGCTTGATGACATTAAAGTAACAAATATTACAGCAGAGCTTTCGAGTCCTTGGCCTATGGTAAATCCAGAGTATCTCTTGCAGAACAATCCCGATATAATTATCATGCCGAAGAATTCTATGGCATATGCTGGTAAACCTGCATTTCTTGATGAATTTCCTTGGAAAGATCTCAAAGCCGTGAAGAATGGCAATGTCTACTATGTTAATGATGATTGGGTGTTTAGACCGGGTCCTCGTATTGTTTATGGTCTTGTTCAGTTAGCTCATGTTGTTCAACCGAAAACATTTGATAAAAAGGTTGTTGCTATAGGACTTAATGATAGAGTTTATGCTAAGTCCTATTACAAACATGAGTTGGAAGATGACAATGGAGCTGTTGCCGTATATCTCAATGCCGATGAAGGGCGCACATATATTTCAAGAGATGGTGCAGAGAAAATATTTGGTATTGAGACAGGTTCTGATTTTGTTGTGTATAAAGGTAATACATGTAAAGTAAAAACTGATGATAGTGGTGTATATATTCGTCTGAGAGATGTTTTGAACTGCATGGGAGTAAAGGATGTTATATGGAATGGAGATTATAGGGAAATCTACCTCCTCTTGCCATGAAAAAATATAGGCAAATAATACTGATAGGAGGAGGCTTTGTCCTCCTCCTTTTTACCATGCTACTGGCTGTTTCTTATAGTAGCATCAAGAGGGGGCAGGCTATTTATATTTCCCCACTGCTAGCCATAGATGTTCTTATTAAGTGGTTGTCGGGTAGTTCATTGGGTGTTACCGATAAAATAGCTATATTTCGCTTACAGAGGGTATTTGCCGCTGCTATCTCTGGTATGCTCCTTGCTATAGGTGGTACGCTTTATCAAACGACGCTGGGGAATCCCCTTGTTGATCCTTATCTTCTTGGCGTTTCTGCTGGTGCATCTTTGGGAGCTGTGTTATCATATCGCTTTCATTTACCTGGTCCTGTATGGCTTTATGCCTTTGTATTTGCACTTATTGCATTTTCACTTTCATATGTTTTAGGAAGGGGAAATAGATTGAAGATTGTGCTGTCTGGTGTGGTTATTTCATCACTGGTATCAGCTGGTATTACACTGGTTCTTATCATGTGGAATGATTCATTGCACAATATATTGGCATGGCTAATGGGAAGCTTTGCTATGGCCGATGGAAAAAAGGTGTTGCTTCAAAGCATTGTCCTTATCTTTGTATTCCTGATTATCATGGCAACCCATAGGGTTCTGGATATTATGCTTATAGGTGATGAGGTAGCACATGGGGTAGGTGTCAATGTGTTTAGATATAGGCTTTTATATCTTGTCTTAGCATCACTTGCTGCAGCGTTTGTGGCTGCATTCTATGGTATTGTATCGTTTGTTGGACTTATGGCTCCTCATCTTGCGCGATTAATGGTAGGGGACAAACATTTATCAAAGATACTTTTGGCTATGGAAATAGGGGCTATTTTACTTGTTTTGGGGGATTTCCTTAGCAGAGGGGTAATGTACCCTATGGAAATTCCTATTGGTGTCTTTACCTCTATTGTTGGTGGTGTGTTTTTCTTATACCTTGTCGTGCGTGGTGAATGGGTGTGAGTATTGTTATTAAAGAACTATCATTCGGATACCGCAACGATCGTTTTACGCTGAAGGATATATCTTTGAATGTTACACAAGACATGTTTCCCCTTGCTATTGTCGGGCCCAATGGTTCTGGTAAGACAACACTTTTAAAAAATTTGGTGGGTATATATACCCCTCAGAGAGGACATGTGTATATTGATAGTGTAGATATTCACCGTGTGTCTGCCAGAGAGAGGGCATCTCTTGTAGGTGTGCTTTTCCCTGATAAGGCATATCCTGCATCTGTACCTGTCATAGATGTTATTATGGCCGGTATGTATAGATTTGTTAAACCTATAGGTGGATATACACTGCAGGATATGGATAAGGCCTATACTGTTATGAAACAACTTGATATAATTCATCTTAAAGATAGATTGTTTTCAACTTTATCTTCGGGTGAGAGACAACTTGTCTTAACGGCGATGGTTATGCTTCAGAGCCCTAAGGTTATTCTTCTTGATGAGCCTACATCTTTTCTTGACCCATATCATAGGTTTATACTTGTGGATATTATTCGTCTTCTTAGTGAAAAGCATCAGGTTGTTCTTACCTCTCATGATATAGAATTTGTGAAGGCGGTAGCCCACTTTTCAGTAGGTATAAAAGATGGTAAAATAATATACACAGGAAGGACAGACATGTTTTTACAATCGGCCTTTGAGAAGGTATTCGGTATACCTTTTACTAAGTATATAGGTGTATTTGGGCTTTGATATGTTATACTTTTCTGGTAAAATAGCAGGCGATGTATACACTGTGAGAAGGTGAAAGGAGGAAGGACGAGTATGTACGCAATAGTGGAAATGGCTGGTAAACAGTTTAAGATAAAAGAGGGTAAACCCGTTGTTGTTCCCGGTTGGTGGGAGAAGGAAGACCTGAAGAACGACATTAAGGTGCTCTTTTATAAAGATGACAATGGTCAGGTATATATGGGAGATCCTTATCTGCCATCTATTAAGGTAGACTTTGATGTACTAAAACAGTTTAGAGGTAAGAAGATTAGGGTTCTTAAGTATCGTGCCAAGAGCAACTACAGAAAGCGTAAGAATATTAAACCCAGATACACACTTATAAAGATTACATCTCTGGGAGCTGAATAATCTTGATAGAAGTCCTTGTCCTAACAGATAGAAATGGTCATGTTAGGGAGATTACATTTAAAGGGCATGCAGGTATGGCTGGCACGGGCAAGGACATTGTGTGTGCGGCATATTCTACACTGGCCCAATATGTGGCCAATACATTGGTGAATATTTATCGGTCTAAGAGGGTAGAAATAGAGTTAGATGAGGGTTATTTTAGGTTGTTTGTTAGAGATATAAACATTGATGATGTAGAGAGGACGATCATTAAAGGTCTGATTGAGGCTGCAGAGGGTATATCTCTGCAATACAGACCCTATGTGAGATTTAGGAAGGAGGTAAGGGTAAAATGGTAATTAAGTGGAATCTTCAGCTGTTTGCTCACCATAAAGGTGGTTCTTCCACCAAAAACGGTCGTGACTCCAATCCTAAGTATCTTGGTGTAAAGAGACACGATGGGCAGATTGTTAGAGCGGGAAATATTATCGTTAGACAGAGAGGTACACGTTTCTATCCCGGAAAAAACACATATCTTGGTTCTGATTACACACTTCATGCAGCAGTTGATGGTATTGTAAAGTTTACCCGTAGACGTGGTCGTAAGTATGTAGATGTTATTCCTATGGCCGATTGATAGGGTATGAGGTTTGCAGATCAGGCGCAGATACATGTAAAAGGCGGAAAGGGCGGCGACGGGGCAGCTACCTTTAGAAGGGAAAAGTTTGTTCCCCGTGGTGGTCCTGATGGCGGAGATGGCGGAGATGGAGGGTCGGTTTACTTAGAAACCGACCCTTCTTTGCTAACTCTCCTTGATTTTCATTATGAAGATGAATTTGAGGCCGAAGATGGCCAGCCTGGAAGAAATAAAAAACTTTATGGTAAGAAGGGCAAAGATATTATTATCAAAGTGCCTGTAGGTACTATTGTAAAAGATGCCAAGACGGGAGAGGTGCTTGCCGATCTTAACCGTCCAGGTCTCAGACTTCTTGTTGCCCGTGGTGGCAAAGGGGGTAGGGGTAATGTGCACTTTGCTACTCCTACACGAAGGGCTCCTAAATTTGCAGAGAAAGGTTATCCCGGTGAAGAGAGAGACCTTATTTTGGAATTGAAACTTGTAGCCGATGTTGGTCTTGTGGGTCTTCCCAATGCCGGTAAGTCTACGCTAATATCACGACTTACTGCTGCGCATCCTAAGATAGCTGATTATCCCTTTACAACCCTTGCCCCAGTGCTTGGCATTATGGACCTTGGCGATGGCAGATCTGTGGTAATTGCAGATATGCCCGGTATTATTGAAGATGCTCACGAAGGTAAAGGGCTGGGACT
The DNA here is from genome assembly GCA_027063755.1 of bacterium. Classification (GTDB taxonomy): domain Bacteria; phylum Coprothermobacterota; class Coprothermobacteria; order Coprothermobacterales; family JAADFF01; genus JAADFF01. Next base: position 11,926 of record JAMORD010000244.1, read on the forward strand.
TGAATTTCTTAAACATATAGAACGCACAGGACTGTTAACATATGTTATAGATGCCTCTGGGTTTGATACCCCTCCAGATGAGGCTTTAGAGATTGTTAAAAAAGAACTTGAAGAATACAACCCTGAGCTTGTAAAACGGCCTTCTATACTTGCATTTAACAAAATGGATGTTTTAGCCTATGATGAGAATGCCAGAGAAAGACTTCTGGAGATAGCGAGAGAACATGACTTTAAAGATGAGAATGTTGTCTTTATATCCGCTGTCACAGGCGAGGGACTTGATGACTTGAGGAGACTGATTCGCTCTAAGGTTGAAGGACATGTATTTAAGCACTATGGTAAAAAGCATGAGGAATATGAGCTTATCAAACTTCCACCTCTACCTTTCTATACCTATGAGATTGAAAAGATTGGCGAAGGCGAGTGGAAGGTTACAGGGCCTATTATTAAATATCTCATGTCCTATGACCTCAATAACACTGCCAGCTTCAACTATGTTATGCACTGGCTCAAGAAGTTGAGGATAGAACAGGAACTTCGCAAACGAGGTGCCAAAGAAGGAGATACCATTTGGTTGGAGGGTAAGGCCTTTGACCTCTTCTAAACGCAGGGCTATATTGGGTGGCAGATTTGACCCTATTCATATGGGACATATTGAGATGGCCTATATAGCCTTATCTACGGGGCTTGTTGATGAAGTTGTATTTGTTCCTACGGCTGATCCCCCACATAAACCTGTAGAGGTTCCTTATGAGCACCGATTTGAAATGGTGAAAATTGCCACAAAAGGTATAGGAGGATTTTCTGTAGCCGATTGGGAGAGAGAGGAACGATATGCCATAAACACATGGCACCGCTACGCCACTGATAGGGATTGGTATCTTCTGGGGAGCGATAGCTTTAATACGATTCTATCGTGGTATCACTATGATGACATTGTCAGGGATATCCGTTTTATGATTGTTCCGAGACTCTGTGTGCCTATCAGAAGAGACCTTTTGTCTATTGTAAGGGCATTTACCATAACGATGCCTTGTTATATTGGAATATCTTCAACCGATATTAGAAGAAAGATACTCATGGGACTTCCCTTAAATGGGATTGTGCCTGATACTGTTATAGACTATATATATAAACATAACCTTTATAGGAGGTGAATGCTTTGGAGCTAAAGGAGCTACTTGACAATGTTATTAAGGTCCTTGATGACAAGAAAGCAGAGGATATTAATGTCATGCATGTTGCACCGGCCACCAATATTGCCGATTATTTCGTAATATGCACTGCTAATTCTCCTATACATGCCGATGCATTAATTTCTGAACTTGAAGATTGGCTTGATGTTAGAGATATTGAGTATCACTCTGAGGGAGATCCCACATCTTGGAAGCTTATAGATATAGGTCCCATTATTGTACATATCTTTACTCCAGAGGCCAGAGAGTATTATAAACTTGAAGAGTTTTGGGATAAAATGCTTAGACTAGCTGAATACAAACAGTCTGAGTGAGGTATGTATAAGGGGGCCCAGTGAGAAAGGTGCTCGCAGCAGGTCATGTCTGCTGAGGAAAGTCCGGGCTCCACAGGGCAGGACACCGGGTAACACCCGGCCGGCGCGAGCCGAGGGACAGTGCCACAGAAAACATACCGCCTCACCCTTGTGGTGGGGTAAGGGTGAAAAGGTGGGGTAAGAGCCCACCGCTTCTTCCGCGAGGAAGAAGGCATGGTAAACCCTGTCCGGAGCAAGGCCAAATATGGGGGTAGGTTGGCCCGACCAATGCCCCCGGGTAGGCTGCATGAGCTATCCCGTAAGGGATAGCCCAGATACATGAGCACCACCTTCCCATAGGGAAGGTACAGAACCCGGCTTACTTCTCACTGGGCCCTTTTTTGTGTATAATATATGTGCGCTTCTTTTGGTGGGGACGTGGTGTAGGGGCCTAACACGCCGGCCTGTCAAGCCGGAGATCGCGGGTTCAAATCCCGTCGTCCCCGCCAATTTTGTTTTTAAAACCCTCTTGAGATTTTCTCATACACATTTCTACTTGTGTGGTGATAGTTGTGGATAAAGAGAAAATATTTTACTACTTAGAAATCCAGTAGATAAGTTCTTTGCCATTCTTATTATTACCAATGTTATTGCCGTTATACTTAGCACAGTTGATTTTATTTACTATAGATATCAGATGCTTTTTGATGTATTTGAGGCTTTCTCCGTTGCCGTTTTTACCGTAGAATATATTCTTCGTTACTATTCATCCAGATTATTCTCATCCCATGTGGGGGCGTATAAGATATGCCTTAAAGCCTCTTGTTATTGTAGATTTGCTCTCTATCCTTCCGTTTTATTTACCTCTTTTATCTGTTGATTTGCGTATATTGAGGATTTTGCGAATCTTTCGTATATTGCGTATTCTGAAATTAGAGAGATATTTTAGAGCTATGTCTCTTATTGTAAGGGTTTTCAGAAAAACCATGGATGAGCTTATTTCTTCAATGATTGCTATAGGTATCCTTCTTATTATCGTTGCCAGTCTTATGTATTACATAGAGCCGGAAACTTTTCATAGTATTCCTGAAGCTATGTGGTTGGGTATAGTAACACTTTCAACAGTAGGTTATGGAGATGTCTACCCTCAGACAGTATTTGGAAAAATTGTTGGGTCTGTTTTAGCCA
>JAMORD010000245.1 GCA_027063755.1 bacterium
TAGGAATAAAGAAAAGGGGAAGTGTGAAGCTTCTCATTTTAGCACACGGTATAATTTACTACTGACTATATGTCATGCGTAAACAAGCGTTATTATCTTACTTTTCTATGTAAATATGATATACTATATAAATAGGGAAAGTAAACCAGAAACCTAATGTGAACTACCCCGCATCAGGATGCGGAGCTTCGTAGGAGTTTGTCTCCTGCAAAGGAGACCTTATCACTACGGGCAGGTTCACGCTACCCCTACTCCTGCCCCCTATCTGGTTGTATAGGGAGCTTACGGAGATACTTTTGAATATCCTTACCCTTACAGGTTTTCCCATTCCTGTGATAGTGTCAAACTTTCCCAACTTCTTTAGGACAAATTGTGTGCTAATCCTCCCCTTTTCAAAGGGGAGATACAGCACACGGTATAATTCACTACTGACTATATGTCATGCGTAAACAAGCGTTATTATACTACTTTTCTATATAAATATGATATACTATATGTGTGGGGAAAGTAAACCAAAAAACTAATATAAAAAGAGGAAGAACCTGTGTATATAACTGCAATTACCACATAGTTTTTTCAACAGAATATAGACAAAAAGTCCTAACTCCCGAAGTGGCAAATTACCTCAAGGAAGTGATAATAGAAACAGGAGTAGAAAAAGGCTTTGAAGTAGCTATGATAGAAGTAGGAGAACAAGATCATGTTCATCTCTTCGTTTCAGCACACCCCAAAATAGCTCCTTCATATATCGTGAAAATGGTGAAAGGAATAAGTGCAAGAAAACTGTTTTTAAAGTTTCCAGAGCTCAAGAAGAAACTGCGGAAAGGACATTTGTGGAACCCATCTTACTATATAGAAACCGTAGGTTCTGTCTCTGAAGATGTAATACGCAAATACATAGAAAATCAGGAGAGAAAATAAATAATGTTGTATGTTCACTCATTAAGGGTAAAATACTTATATGGGAAAAACGGCTTGGCTTTGTATAGCTAAATATATGTTTGGGGCGACATTGTTGTCGCTTGTTGTATGGTTTGTTACGGCCGAAGTTGAGAATTGGTTGAAAAGGAAGAAATATCGTTTTGCACAAATTTTGCCGTCGCTGAAAATTTATGGCATATTACTTATATTTCTTTCTGCTTTTTACCTGATTATTCCTTGTCTACCTTTATCGTCTCATGTATACAACCTTACCTATAAAGCAGTTGTTTTTGGACTTTTCTTCTTAGTTTTCTGGGCTATTGGTGTGTTTGTGGAGTTTGTCCTTGGCCTTTATAGCGAAAAGGTTTTCAGAAACATACCTATAACAGGTCTTTTGTGGGCAATAATAAGGTGGACAATTCTTTCCATAGGTATACTTGTAGGCCTTGATGCAATAGGTATACCAATAACCCCTATGATTACCACTTTAGGTGTTGGTGGTGTAGCAGTGGCACTTGCTGTTCAAGATGTACTTTCTAATATCTTTGCGGGTTTTACTATGCTTGTTGCCCATCAGATAAAACCAGGTGACTATATCATTGTTGGTGATGGAATAGAGGGATTTGTTAAAGATATTACATGGCGCAACACTGTCCTTTATTCGCCTCTTATGGGAATAGATGTTATTGTGCCAAACAACAATATGGCACAGAGTATAATAAAATCAGCTGCTGCAGGTAGTGGAAAATTTGGGTTTGTTGTTTCTGTCGGGGTTTCTTATGATACAGATCTTATGAAGGCGTATAAGATTGTTTCAGATGTTGCAATGAGAATTATTAATGAGATACCCGAGGTTAATAATCAATATCCTCCGATAGTGGCTTATCAAGAGTTTGGGAACTCTTCAATAAATATTAATGTGCTATTTCGTATGCATAATCCCGCTCCACTTGCACGGTGGAAGGTAACGGATTTGTTTGTCAAAGAGGTGAAAAAGGCCTTTGACGAGGCTGGAGTAGAGATACCATTCTCTCAGCATGACATACATATAAGAGATGTCAATGTAGAGCAATTTGAAAAACTTATGGGGAAAGGGGGAAGCAAATGTGATTATACAAACAGGCAGTAGACAGGCTTATGAGAACTTTAGAGGTGGTAAGGGAACAATATATATCACTTGGTTTGTAGATGATATGCCCTATGATGGTAGCCCACTGAGAAAGATTGCCTTGGTTGAAGTGCCACCGGGGGCCTCTGTTGGCTTCCATGTCCATGAAGGTACAGAAGAGGTGTATTACATCCTATCTGGTAGGGCAAAGTATATAGATGGAGATAAAGAAGTTGTTATTACTGAGGGAACTATTACCATAACCCCCGATGGTACAGGTCATGGCATTGAGAATATAGGAAATGATACCTTGAAGCTTTTTGCTGTTATCAACGAAGTGAAAAGGTAAGCTCTTTTCTTTAAAGTTTAGTCTGCATATGAAACATCTACAGCGGTGCGCGGGCACCGCCTTTTTGTTTTTGCCG
>JAMORD010000246.1 GCA_027063755.1 bacterium
CTCTGTGCCAAATATCACAAGCCCCCGCTGGGGTGGACACTGTGCATTTACCGACACATTACTTTCATTACCTGTTTCTGCACCGCTACCATTTGAGGGAGTATTATTATTTCCACATCCCACAAATGACAAAGCCACCGCCGCTGTTATAACCACAACAGCCAATATTGTTAATAATCTACGCCACTTCACAACAAACACCTCCCTATACCCTTATACCACAAATGTTATATAGATATTAGCATATTACGGGCATAGGGAGAACCTGTGGTACCACAGACATGAGCTACACGATGGTGTATTCCCCCAACAATCAGACCAAGTTGTCTGCATAAGCTCACATCTACCCTTAAGGTCACATGTGGCACAATCTGGCACCTGATAGGTATTAACCTTAAAGCGGAATAGTCTATACTCGGGCTTATTCCAGATATCATAAAGGCTCTCATTCATAATATTGCCAAAGGAATACCGCTGAACTTCAACAGGCTCACCAAATATCCACTCGGTATATGAGTGGGCAAGCCTGTAGCATGGAAGCACTTCTCCATCCCAACCTATTACCGTCGCCTTATCAAGGGCAAACGGACAGTATCTTTCAGATTTAATAGAAAACTCGGGTATTTCCACCTTTACACCGTATTTCACACCCCACAGGTAAATCTTATCTTTCAGTTTCAGGGCATCATCGGGAAGCAAAGGATATATGGGTTCATTCTTGACACTCTCGGCAAAAGGAATAACATTGGACAGTATAAGCCCAGATACCCCAAACTCACCTGCCTTCTTTATCTCCTCTTCTACAAGGTCAAAGTTTTCTTTCATAATAACCATTTCCCACAAAACGCGGGGAAAGGCCTTTGATTTTTTCCTACGATACTCAAGAATCCTCCTTGTAGCATCAAACACTGTAGACAGACTAATCCCCCTAATATCGGCAAACACATTCTCATCAGGGCTATCAACAGAAATAATAACCTCTCCAATATTGAGGTCAACAAGAAATTTTGCCAACTCATCATCAATCATTGTGCCATTGGTTGTAATCTTAATGTAATATCCTCTCTCCGCAAGTCTCTGTATCCACTCTTTAAAACGCCAGTGAAATGTAGGTTCTCCGATACCACCAACGACAACGGTTTTCAGATGGGGAAAAGCCTTCAAATCCTCCATGAGCTTGTCAAATATCTCATCGGTCATATTGCCTACTTCGTCTTTCCATGTCTGACGGTAGCACATCTTACAGTTGAGATTACAGGTATTATTGAACTCAATATATATCTTCTTTAGGTCAGGCTTATCGGTAAGGACAAGCTTCTCTCCTCTAAAATCTACAACGAACTCCACTGTGGTCGCCTCCTTCTACATTCACTTTTACCTATTATAGGACAAACAAGCTTTTATCTATTAGAAAAATGGTAGTTTTTTATATATATCAACTTTTACATATATCAAAGAGTGGATATTTCACTTTCACATATGTAGCAATCTCGTCATATTATTGCTAATATTGTGGTATCCTTTTATTAGATACCCACACTATGTGTGGATGGGAGGTGAAACATATGGGAAAAATTATAGGTATAGACTTGGGAACATCTAACTCTGCCGCAGCTGTCGTGCTTGGAGGCAGACCAACAATTATACCCTCTGCTGAGGGCTCTACAATGTATGGTAAAACTGTGCCTTCTGTTGTGGCATTTACCAAAGATGGACAGGTACTTGTCGGAGAACCTGCCCGTAGACAGGCAACTATGAACCCCGAGGGCACTGTAACTGGTGTCAAGAGACTTATGGGCACCCGTAAGAAGATTAAGATATTTGACAAGGAATACACCCCAGAACAGATATCTGCATTTATTTTGCAGAAGATAAAAAAAGATGCTGAGGCATTCCTCGGTGAGCCAGTAGATAAGGCTATTATCACCGTACCTGCGTACTTCAACGATGCCCAGAGACAGGCAACAAAGAATGCCGGTCAGATTGCCGGCCTTGAAGTTGTCAGACTGCTTAACGAACCTACGGCGGCTGCACTGGCATATGGTATAGACAAAGAGGGTGATGACCTCAACATTCTCGTATTTGACTTTGGTGGCGGTACCCTTGATGTCACCATCATGAACTTTGGTGGTGGCGTATTCCAGGTGCTATCTACCGCCGGTGATACGAAACTTGGTGGTAGAGACATGGATAGGGCACTACTAGAATATGTGTTATCTGAATTTGAGGCAGAGCATGGCATAGACTTGAGAAAAGACCATATGGCAATGGTAAGGCTGAGGGAGGCCGTTGAAAAGGCAAAGATTGAGCTTTCTTCAACCCTAACAACCGATATATCCCTGCCATTTATCGCCATGAAAGACGGTCAACCTGTGCACCTACAGATGACACTGACAAGGGCCAAACTGGAAAGCCTTGTA
>JAMORD010000247.1 GCA_027063755.1 bacterium
GCCACAGGTGCAAGAGAGCGCACACCAGCCGGTATACTGACACCAGGTCACCGAGTTGCCGGTATTTATACAGCTGGCCTGGCACAAACATTTACCAACATAAAGGGTTGGCTTCCTGGAACCAAAGTGCTTATAGTGGGGTCAGGCGATGTGGGGCTTATTATGGCAAGAAGACTGACCCTTGAAGGAGCAGAGGTTGTCGGTGTTATTGAAATAAATCCATTCCCAGGAGGCCTTCCACGCAATGTAAAGGCCTGTCTTGAAGACTTTGGTATACCTCTGTATCTATCAAGAAAAGTTGTTCACATAGAAGGGAAAGACGGAAGGGTTCACAAGGTATATGTGGCAAAGGTTGATGAGCAGTGGAATATTATCTCTAACGATTATGAGGTGTTTGAGGTGGATACGGTTCTTTTCTCTGTGGGGCTTATACCCAACACTGGTCTTCTTAAACACTATGTTCCTATCAAGAAAGGTTTTTATGTGGACTTTGATCAAAACTTTATGACACAGATTGATGATGTATACATCATAGGTAATAGTGCTATGATATTTGACCTTGCAGATCATGCATCATTATCTGGTAAGATGGCCTCTATGGCTATTGTGTCTGACACCATCCCAGATAAAAAGATTCCTGTTGTAGCCAATGGACTCTTGGTATATCCATCTTACATTACCCTTCCTATGGTAGAAGATTGTGTCAAGCTCTTTATTCGTGTAAGAAAACCTGTTGTTTCTGCCACTATACATGTATCTACAGAGCATGGCCAGATAAAACATGAGATAAAAGATATTGTGCCAGCCCAAATGCTTGAGGTGTGTGTGCCTGGCGATATGTTAAAACAGGCCTCGGCATTGAATGTGGCCTTGGAGGTGCATGAATAATGAAGCGTCGGTGTAAATGCATAATGTGTCCTGTAGGGTGTGAAATAGAGATTGTTCTTGATGATATGGGTAATGTTGTTGAAGTTATTGGAGGTCTATGTGAAAGGGGAAGAAACTTTGCTAAAGAGACAGCTGGTCAGAATATGCAAATTGTTACAACAACGGTTAAACTAACAGAACCTGTAGGAGAGGTAAGGGTAGTGCCTGTCAAGACAACGACTCCTATACCTGTATCCCAGATGAAAGATGTTGTTTCATATCTGAAAACACTTGAAGTGAAGCCGCCTGTAAAAATAGGTGATATTATAACGGATAATATAGGGGGTAAACATATTACCGTTGTTGCCACCCGCTCCGTTGGTACCTCTTGACATATGTATTACTTCCTTGTATAATTTATTTTGCTTGGCAGGTCGGGGCGTAGCGCAGCCAGGTAGCGCACTCGTTTGGGGTGCGAGTGGTCGGCGGTTCAAATCCGCCCGCCCCGACCATTCTTGTTTTTGAAAACCTAATACTCCTCAATATGCGTTTTTCCCTCTTTTTATTCGGTAATAAATGCAAGGTCTTGCCGGTAGATACTTATTGATGTATACTTATTTCCTTAAGGGTGATAAAATTGATAAGGATATAAAACATATGCAAAAGGAGGGATCGGTATGGTAAGAGTTGCCATAAACGGTTTTGGAAGAATTGGAAGACAGGTTTTTAAGGTTCTGTTTGAGAAGTATCGTGACCAGGTTGAGGTTGTTGCTGTCAATGACCTTACAGATGTTAAAACACTGGCTCACCTGCTGAAATATGATTCTAACTACGGAAAGTTTGATGCAGATATTCGCACAGAGGGAGATTACATCGTTGTTGATGATGTAAAGATTAAGGTCTTGGCAGAGCCAGATCCTGCCAAACTTCCTTGGAAAGATCTGAACATTGATATTGTCGTTGAGTCTACCGGTAGATTCCGCGAGAGAGACAAGGCTGCTAAGCACCTTGAGGCAGGTGCAAAGAAAGTTATTATTTCTGCACCAGCAAAGGGTGAAGATATTACCATTGTTCTTGGTGTTAACCACGATAAGTATGATCCAGAAAAACACCATATTATTTCCAATGCATCTTGTACAACAAACTGTCTTGCACCGGTAGCTAAAGTTTTGCAGGATGAATTTGGTATTAAGCGCGGTCTAATGACAACAGTTCACTCTTATACCAACGATCAGCGTATTCTTGATCTGCCTCACAAAGATCTCCGTCGTGCAAGGGCTGCTGCTATTAATATCATTCCAACCACAACAGGTGCTGCTGCTGCAATAGGTAAGGTTATTCCTGAGCTCAACGGTAAGCTTGATGGTATGGCCATGAGGGTACCCACATCTACTGTTTCTATTGTTGACCTTACTGTAGAACTTGAAAAGCCTGCAACTGCTGAGGAGATCAATGCCGCTATGAAGAAGGCCGCCGAGGGCGAGCTCAAAGGTATTCTTGGATACTCCGAGGAGCCACTGGTATCTTCTGACTATAAAGGTGATCCCAGATCT
>JAMORD010000248.1 GCA_027063755.1 bacterium
TTTCCAATATCTCTCTGGCAAGTCCAGTTGTTGTACCGGGCACAACGGTGGCCCTTAAGACAACAGTATCCCCTTCTTTTAATATCTTTCCAAGATTATGAAGTGCAGACTCCAAAGGAGTCCATATAAGGTTCATTTTGTCATCAAGGGGGATACCCACTGTGACAAGATGATAATTGGCCTCTTTAGCCTTTTCATAATCTGTAGTAGGAAAGAACTTTTGGCCAACAACTTCTCTTAAAACACCATTGGTATCTTTGTCGTCAAATGGCTCATAGATATGTGTATTGGCATTTTTAATATTTTCTATATGTTCCTTGTTAATATCAACACCTATAACTTCCGCCCCTTTCAGGGCAAATGTCAAAGCCAATGGTAATCCTACTGAGCCCAGACCCCAAATAGAAACTTTCATAGTATCCCTCCTTTATATAGCATTTACCTCTTTTAGCGTAAAGAGATAACTATATACATTGATAAGTACCTCAAGCGTATGAATACGATCTGCCCTGTCGCCACTACTATGGAAGGCAAGAGGAACATTAAATATACGCCACGGTTCTATTCCCATCAATCTTAAGCGGGTATAAGAATTCTCTCCAGAAGCAGTGTAGAATACATTCTTGTATACAGGTATATGTCTACCCGGTGTATAAATCCAAATGATATTTTCACCTTCGGGCTTTCTATCTGTAAACCATACATGAACAAGTGTAATTCTATTGTCAAGAATTGTCTCCTGTTTGGTAATAAGTTCCCAAGTAAATATTTCCTCCCAAGGTTTATATTGCCCCATTTCTTCAAATAAAAACGATATACTCTGTCCAATATTTGACAGCCTGCTACCTACCCGTGTTGTATCTCCGATTATCCACTTAATGGGTCTTCTATGATTCACCAGCTATCACCTGAACATGTGCTCCTAATGTTTGAAGTTTACCAACGATGTCTTCATAACCTCTATATACATGATACATGTCTTTAACTATTGTTGTACCATCTGCCAGCAACCCTGCCAGTATAAGGGCCGCACCTGCTCTCAGATTTTCGGCTTTTACATCTGTTCCAAATAGCGGAGTTCTCCCCCTAATAATAGCCGTGCTCTGTCCCAGCGTAGTAATATCGGCCCCCATGCGAAGCAGATAGTTCACATAACCCAATCTTCTATCATGAACAAGTTCTTGAACAACCGATTCACCATGGGCCTGTGTAAGCAGTGTACCAATGATAGGCTGCAAATCTGTGGGAAAACCGGGGAAAGGCAGGGTTTTTATCCTCACGGGAATTAATTCATCGCTTCCGTAAACAGTAATGCCTCCATTTTCGCGAACAAGTGTAATGCCCATATCCTCCAGTTTAGCAATAAGGGGTATAAGGAATCCCCTGTAAGCTGGTGTTATATGAACCTCGCTACCCTTTATACCAGCAGCATAAAGCATAAAAGTACCAGCCTCAAGATAATCACCGGGAATTGTCCACTCTATCGTGCCAACTTGGTAAGGCTCTTGTCTACCTTCTATAACAAGTTTACGGGTACCAATACCAGATATTTTTACTCCTATTCTATTGAGAAAGGCAGACAGAGAAACTACCTGGGGGTCAATAGCGGCATTTTCAATAACAGTATAGCCAGGTGTTAACGCCGCCGCCATAAGTAAATTCTCTGTGGCCCCCACACTGGGAAAGTCAAAATATATAAGATCACCCTTTGTGTCTCTTGTTCTTCTTCCATATATGTATCCACTTGTCGTTTCTATGTCATATCCAAGAATACGCAATCCCTTCTCGTGTAAATCAATAGGCCTTGTACCTATATTACATCCACCCGGATAGGGTAAGGCTATATGCCCCATACGGGCAAGAATAGGACCAAGTAAAAACAGCGAGCCACGAATAGACGAGGCCTTCAAAGATTTAATATTCCACTGAATATCATCACCTACTGCAAATTTCACTACATGTTTATCTAAGTACTCTACATCTACCCCAACATCCCTTAAAAGTGCCACCATGGTCTGAACATCAACAATATCGGGAACATTTTTGAGAATGATTGTCCCCTTGGCAAGTAGGACTGCCGGCAAAACAGCAAGAGCTGTGTTTTTGCAACCTGAAACAACAACCTTTCCTTTTAGCGGATATCCTCCCTCTATCTGAAGGCTATTCATAAGATATCACCCATTCTTTGGGTTTTTCTTCTGAAAGACCAAGGAAATACCTGATATAATCTGCAATTCTCTGCGAAGCATAGCCATCTCCAAACGGATTATACGCAGGAAGTGTCGTATCAAGCATTTGCAGTGTCTTTTCTACGATGGTATCTATGTCGGTTCCTGCTAACACAATATGACCAGATTGTACACCTTCAGGTCTTTCAGTAAC
>JAMORD010000249.1 GCA_027063755.1 bacterium
GGTACCCCAGACCTACATCAACCATAAAGTCTACACGTTTCTTTATCTCGGCAGATATAGAACGCCAAACCTTGGCCTTGGCTCCCCCCACTTTGATGCTATATATCCACTCCTTTAGTTGAGATACAGGCATCTTTACAACATCTTCTATAGTCTTACCATCCACTTCAACCCACAAAGCCTCTTGCCTTAGTCCTGTTCCATGACATGCAGGACATTCCTCCAATACCATGAAGTTGCGTATTTTCTCTCTAATAATCTCTGAATCGGTCGTTTTATACCTATGCTCTAAATAATCAATAATACCCCTAAAGTTCCACCACCATGGTTCATCACCAAGGTCTACCTTTATAGGTTTAGAAGATCCCTTAAACAGAAAACAGTCTTTGGCCTGCTTGGCAACTTTTTTCCATGGTATTTCTGGATCTATACCACATGATTTAGCAGCCAATATCACCATATCCCTGGAAAGCATAGTAAAAACTGCACCATCTGCAATAGATTTGTTTTCATCAAGTATCAGAAGCTCTGGATCTATCTTTTCATGCATGCCAATACCACCGCAAACAGGACATGCACCAACAGGATTATTAAATGAAAAAAGTCGTGGAGAAAGCTCAGGCAGACTACGCCCGCAAATAGGACATGCATGTTTGCTTGTATAGTATGCTATATCCTCACCAACCTTGATAGCAACAACTCCATCTGCTTTCTTCCAAGCAAGCTCAATACCATCAAGGATGCGTGTACGATTTTCAGGTTTTACCCTTACCCTATCTACAACAAGATAGATATCATGATGTCTGTTTTTATCCACTTCAGGTAATTCATCAAGATAATAAATTTCACCATCTATGTATACCCGCATGAAACCTTCTTTAAGAAGAGAGGCAAAGAGATTTTTAAAATCCCCCTTTTTATTAACAGCAATAGGGGCTAAAATTTCAACCCTTTCTCCTTTATATCTCGTAAGAATAGTTCTAAGGATAATATCGGGAGTGGTGGCTTTCATCGGCAAATGATGTTCCGGACAATAAGGCGTACCAATATGGGCAAACATAAGGCGAATATAATCGTAGATTTCGCTCATCGTTCCCACAGTAGAGCGAGGTGTAAACGAAGAAGTTGTATGTTGCTCTATAGATATTGCAGGCGTTAAGCCTTCCATGCTGTCAACATCAGGCCTTTTTAACATTCCCAGAAACTGTCTGGCATATGCAGACAATGACTCCAAAAACCTTCTGTGAGCTTCAGCATAAAGGGTATCAAATACAAGGGATGTTTTACCTGAACCGCTAACTCCGGTAACAACAACAAACTGTCCCTTGGGTATATCAACATCAATGTTTTTTAGATTATGTTCTCTTGCACCGCGTATTTTTATATACTTCACATCTTTCACCTCTACTGATAGGTTATCATTAGAATATACAACAAGAAAGAGGGGTTTATGTATGGCTCATATTGGTATCTTATACGGTGACGAAGAGAAAAAAGGGGGAATTAGGGCATATTCGCATATGCTTGGAGATGTATTGAAATCTCAAGGGCATCAGATAACCTATCTTTCTTTTGCATCACTTCACAGCCCTTTTTACAAGAGCCCCACCTCAAGCTGGAGAGAACTGCTACTGACATATCAGTTGGGCACAATGGCAGATTATATATCTCCTCAGTACGACCTTATCATTGGCAATGGATACTATGGAGCTTTTTGTAAACATTCACCACTAACGATATATCATTTTGTATATCCATCATATGTCAAATATCTTGGCGAAAGCCCCTTAAAGGGGATCGTTGGGGGTTATCTTGAAAAGAAAGCAGGCAAAGACAAGTTGCGGTTATCGGTATCACAGTTTCTGGCCCATGAAGTAACCAAATATTATGGGTACAATACCATTGTTATACCAAACGGTGTTGATATAAGCATATTTCACAAACTGTCTTCAAATGCTAAAAAGTCTCTTTATGCAAAGTGGAATGTGCAAGCCGACAAGCCAACTATAGCATTTGTAGGTAGGTGGAATAAACGGAAAGGTGCCGATGTTGTTGAATATGTTGCCGAGCATTTGCCATATGTGCAGATTCTTGCAGTGTTGGGATATGGGACTATAAAAGAAAGTATAGCTCCGAACATTACGGTATTTAGTCAGCTCAATCACACAGAGATAAACGAGATATACAATCTTGCCGATATCGTACTGTACCCATCAAGATACGAGCCATTTGGATATGTTACCGCCGAAGGCTGGTCTGCTGGCACCCCTGTTATTACTACCCCGATGGGACTTGGATATGAGATAAAACACCACCCTATATTGGGTAAATTCGTT
>JAMORD010000250.1 GCA_027063755.1 bacterium
AAAGTATCCTGATATGATTTGCCCGTGGTCTGGTAAGCCATATAGCATATACAATGGAGCTGTTTGGGCTTATGATAACAACCATAGATGTACGATCGGCTTCTTAACCCGAAAGTTTTATTATCTGATTACCGGATATCATTTTACCAATGGAAAGTCTCTCGTGTTGACAGCTGTTCAGCGGTGGGGTGGGTGCAAGAAGGAGTATGTTGTTGTAAAGAATATATCGGATAAATCTATTAGTCTTTTTGGTTGGAGTATTGCCGATGGGTATGGTCGTTATTCATATAGGTTCAACTTTAATAATATTGTATTAGAGCCAGGACACGCGATAAAGGTGTATGTTGATGACAATGAGTATGGTATATGGCTGAGGAATGGGAATCCGGGCAAGTGTTTTGGTGGAGTAAATAACAACTATAAAGGTCAATATGATATATTATTCTTGATAACCCCAAGTAACACTATACACGATTTTACAGATGAACAGAATCCTATCAATGGACCGGCTACTTACTAATAGGCTGTTCTTGTCAAGTTTATGAAATATGTGGTATCATACAGAATAGGTGGTGCGGGCGTGGTGGAAATGGCAGACACAGCGGACTTAAAATCCGCTGGGGTAAAACCCCGTGCGGGTTCAAATCCCGCCGCCCGCACCAGTGGGTTGTTCGCTAAGCCTACAAACTGATATTTGAATATAATATAAACAGGAGGTGTGAAAGGTGCCAAATCTGAAGTCGTCCAAAAAGAGGGCTAGACAAGCTATAAAGAGAACTGCCTATAATCGCTATTGGCGTAAGACAATGAAGACTTATATAAAGAAGGCCCGTAAAGCTATTCTTGAAGGTGACCTTGAAGAGGCTCGTAAGCGTGTATACGATGCACAGCGTATGATTGATAAGGTTGCCTCTAAAGGTGTTATTCACAAGAGAGAGGCAGCCCGCAGAAAGTCTCGTATTATGGGGATGTTGGCAAAGGCCGAAAAATCTATGGCCCAAACGCAAGAATAAAAAGGAGGGGATAGTTATGGCTATTCAGGTAAATCAGGATCTCTGTATCGGATGTGGTGTGTGCTCTTCTTTGTGCCCACAGGTATTTGCATTGGGTGATGATGGTAAGGCAAAGGTTCTTAATCCTGATGCAACCGACGATTGCGTAGATACAGCAATCGCTTCTTGCCCAACAGGTGCAATTTCTAAGTAAGTATTTAAATTAATTTAGTGTGAAAGAATGAGGGGCCATATGGCCCCTTTCTTATTTTCAGTCTTTTAGCTCTTCTATCTTCTTTCTGATTTCTGTGAATATTTCTGGATACATTTTCAGCAGTATAAGAAGATATGCTGCGTCGGCTATACTTGCTGCAATAAGGAGTAGTCTTGTGGGATTATTGATATCTTTAATATATGTTTCAATAAATGCTCTCAGCTCATTTTCTGGGAGTTCCTGTCCGCCAGATAGAGAAGTGATGATGGATTTTGAGATTTCCATAGACTTATTTTGATATTCTTTTAGCCACTCTATTTCTTCTTCTGGGAAGTTATCAAGTCCTATAAC
Organism: bacterium; assembly: GCA_027063755.1. Lineage (GTDB taxonomy): Bacteria > Coprothermobacterota > Coprothermobacteria > Coprothermobacterales > JAADFF01 > JAADFF01. The sequence continues at coordinate 1,558 of JAMORD010000250.1, forward strand.
TTGTGGATTGCTAAGTATGAGACCCCAAAAGAATTCCTCTTCTGCCTTATATACTTGTTTTACCTCATCTGTAATTCCTTTGAAATCATCATGGGTTTTCTCCAGTAGTTCTATATTACTCATTGCTAAAGTGACAGCACTGAGTACAAGTGGATATGCAAGCACGACATCTTTAATCAGTTTATTGAGCCTTTCTTCGTCTTTGGTATTTAGTTCTTCTTGAAGTCTATTGGCAATTTTGTTGAGTATAAGGAGCGTAACGGATACTTCGTTAATGGGAAATATTTCTACTTTTACCTCGTCTGACGATATTTCATCAGGTCTTGAAACCCTTACTTTTTCTTGGCTAAGCATGTCATATGTTTCTGTGATGATCTCAAGAACCCACTTTGGAATAAGACTTGCTTCTACTTGTGTGATATTCATAAAACATCCTCCTCTCACAAAGTGCTTTCCTATATTCTATCTTATTATTGGTAGAATGAAAGAAAGTTATGCTTGGGAGGGATGGTATATGAATAAGACAGCGGTCTTAGCTATTTGGAAAAAGATGCTTCTTGTATGGATATTGCCCTGGATAGTTTACACTGCTTTATTGGTTATGAGAATTATACCTTTATGGACAGGTCTGTTCCTTCCATATCTCATCGCTATTACATATAGTAGGTATACTTATAGCTCATTCTCCCTTCCCAAGTATTTTGTGACAACCCTGTATATATTTTCTTTATACGTAGGGATGACGGCATAT
>JAMORD010000251.1 GCA_027063755.1 bacterium
TTCTCCGCCCTCTTTTTTTCTATGTATCTTAGACTTATCATGTGGAAACGATGTATTACTGAAACCCCTCTCTGACATGGTCCCTTATCATAGACCTATCTCTTCATCATTACACCTCTAACCTGCCAAAGGTTTTTTAAACAACCCCATTCCCCATTTTCCACAAGATAGAGTTCTTCGCATTTATCCCTACTTGAGTATCGGCTTCACAGCCCCTATGTATAGCCTCCTCTACAAACCAATGAGTGTTTGTGCTTCAATAGTTTGGCCTGTCTACTTTTATCCCCTCTTGGTATCAGCCTTTAGCCCTTTTTCCCGTCCAAGATATATACTCTACACACATGCCTTTTCAGTGATATAGGTTTATAGCCCACTTTTACCCACAGTCTCAATGCTTACATACAGCAAATCACAGAATGCCCCTCCATCTGAGAGTTTGCCTACACTAACTGAGAGGAAAAAGACAGAATACCATCACATGCCATATAGCTGAAAAGAATAAGCCAATGAAAGCCCCCTATAGCCTACTATGGTCCAAAGACACCAGTAGATATTTTTACATAAATAGACAATTTTGTTAGGGCAGTTTATGTTATAGACAGATAACAGCACATATGTATACACTATATGGAATATATGTTAAACAATAAAACTATGTTTTTGTATAAAAAATCGGGGGTAAGTTCCCCCGTTCAGGTAGACATTCCTCTGTCCAGGGTGCTGGAAAAGGGGAGCATCATCAGACACTCCCCGATTTGCCAGCCTTACAGGGCTACCAGCATCACCCACCGTTCCTTACGCACCCCCACTGCCTTGCCCTTTAAAGGGCGGGAGGGTCTCTCCCCTCCCGCAGCGCGACGGTGCGTTGTGGGCAGCGTCTTGGCAGACCTGGAAGGCTTCTTCTCTGCCTTCTTCATGGCCGCCACCTCCATCCCTGGACAACTATGCCATCCCTGGCTTCAAAATAGTTATCGGAAGTAAATCCAATTTCTGAAGTGAGGAGAAGTTTCTTGTGTTTCTTGTGTTTCTTGTGTTTCTTGTATATCTTAAACAACCACAAAAACAGTAAAACGAAACTTTGTCTTTGACACACTCGGTATGACAGGACAAGAACAAAGAAACATCTTCAAACAGCAGGATAATGTTTTTCAGAATGTGTACCTACTCTACACACCAACACAATACTACGATACCAATATTTCAAACCGATAAATATGCAACAGCACTCTTTTTATATATACCTCGTGATATTATTGAGTAGGAGTTAAGACAGGAGGGGTGGGCTATGACAAAGAAGAAAAAGGGCATAAAACCAGGAGACCTCATTATATTCGGAATTGTTCTGTTGTTCGGCTATTTCCCACTGGGTATCATTGTGATTATACTGGGTATTATTTGGGCCATGGTGGAAAATAACAAAAAGACATCTGATAATAAGATTTTTTCTAAATCACAACCATTATCGGTAGAAATGCTCTCTCAAGATACCAATATATATGACAAAGTGTCAACACAGTCATATATGCCACCTATACAAGAAAAGGTCGCAGATGATGGGTATATTGCCACAGACACATACGACACAAACGCAAAGTACGAAACAAGTCAAATGGAAAGCAAAGAATATGTTTACACCGTATCACACACAGAAAACGATGCACGGGATAGGCGAACAAAAACTTTTACCGGCATCATCTCTCAACATACCGACAATGTGGGCGAGGCCATCGGTCTACTTCGTCTGTCTCGCAAGCTGGCAGGGGTTAAAAAAGTCGTCATAGATGTCTCAGTAGACAAAAATGCAGAGATTATGGGAATAAGGGAAAAAGATGGTCACATACGGGTAAAGACAACTTCTGTAAAGCAGGCCATAGCCTTTCTCAGAAGAGCATATGCCCAGTGGGGCCTTAAGGGTATAACATTACATATATATCTAAAAAACACAGATACGCCCAAGGTAGAGACCTTGCTGGAGATTGCCAAGAGCACATATAGGGCCAGCGAGGGACAAGGAGGTGAAGGGCATGTACTCGCAATTTAAAAAGATTATCAAAGATGCCGTTAGAAAAGCAGATGTAGAAAAACGGCTCTCAGAGATCATTACTTACCGTAGAGAACTGCACCAGATTCCCGAGGTAGGACTGGAACTGCCCAAGACAAAGGCATATGTAGAGGAAAAGCTCCGCTCATTTGGGCTGGAACCACGCCGTGTGGGACCGGGTATTGTTGTAGACTTTGGTGAGCCCCCATATGTGGGCCTTAGGGCCGATATGGACGCTTTACCACTGCAGGAGCTAAGA